>DASRYX010000019.1:0-7596 GCA_035686985.1 Planctomycetaceae bacterium
CAGAGTTACTGGCGGATTCCCGAACTGAAACTCGGGTTTGACCTTGGCGGCAGCCCGTGGGAATTCATGGGGACGCCGACGATCTTCATCACGCACGCGCATCTCGATCACATGGCCGCGCTGCCGGTGTTCGTCGCGCGCCGCCGGATGATGAAGATGGAACCGCCGACCATTTACGTCCCGGCGGAAACGGTGGAGTGGGTCGACAAACTGCTCAAGGTCTGGCAGCGGCTCGATCGCGGCCGGATGCTATGTAATCTGATTGGTGTCGAGCCAGGGCAGGAGATTGAGCTGTCCCGCGAGCATGTGGTGAGCGTGTTCAAGACGACGCACACGGTGCCGTCGGTGGGATATTGCGTCTGGCAGCGCCGCAAGAAGTTGAAGACTGAATATCAGGGCCTCAGCGGCGATCAGATTCGTGATCTGCGGTTGTCGGGAATCGATGTGACGGCGGAGTTCCGCACGCCGCTGGTTGCCTACACCGGTGATACGTCACCGCCGGGGCTGGACGGATATCCGCCGCTGTATGACGCGCAGATCCTGCTCACCGAGCTGACGTTCTTCCGCCCGGAACATCGCAAGGAAAAGATCCACAAGTTCGGTCACATGCACCTGGACGATTTTCTCGACCGGGCCGAGCGGTTCAAGAATGAACTGATCATCGCGATGCATTTCAGCACGCGGTATCAGACCGAGCAGATTGAGCGTGCGGTGATGAAGAAGATGCCCGCGATTCTACGCGACCGTGTCAAGCTGTGGCTGTAGCAAAGAAACGACCCAGCCATGGCAATGGCTGGGCTCCTACGTTTCTATTAACAGGCCGGGGCGATCCGATTACTTATGGATCGGCGGGCCCATCGGGTCTTTGCGTTCGGTGATGACCGGGCAGGCGGGAGCCATTTCCGCGTTCAGCACCGTGTAGTCGGCCCATTGAGCCGGCAGATTGTCCTGGTGGAAGATCGCGGCGGGCGGGCATTCCGGCACGCACGCTTCGCAGTCGATGCATTCATCCGGATGGATGAAGAGCATCGCTTCACCTTCATAGAAGCATTCGACCGGGCAAACGGTCACACAATCGGTGTACTTGCAGTTGAAACACGGTTCCGCGACGACGTGCGTCATGCCAGCTCTCACCTTCTAACGGCGGCCAAGGGGCCATCTTGTTGAATCGGAAAAGTCTCTGCAGACTTCCACGAATTTTCCGAATCGTAGTAGTCCCCCGTGGTATCGTCAAGCGCGCGTCAGACCTTCAGCCCGATGCACGGCGGGTCTGCCGCGGAATTCTCATTCCGTGGAATTCTGCGACGTTTCCGCCCCTTTTAACGTGGGCTTGTTGAGACTCAGTCTCGATTACGGCAGATCCGACTTGCCCATCAGATAGCGGTCGCACTCTCGTGCGGCACCCCGGCCTTCGTTGATGGCCCATACGATGAGGCTCTGGCCGCGACGGCAATCGCCGGCCGCGAAGACGCCCGGGACATTTGTCGTGAACTTGCCGTGGTCGGCTTTGTAGTTCGAGCGCGGATCGAGTTCGACACCGAGCTGTTCCGAGACGGTTTTCTCCGGGCCTTTGAAGCCGAGGGCGAGGAAGCAGAGTTGGGCCGGCCACTCGCGTTCGGAACCGGGGACAACCGAGAAGGGCGTATTCTTGGCGGTGTCGGGCTTCGACCAGTCGAGCCGCATGGTTTTCAGGCCGCGAAGATTGCCGCTGTCATCGCCGAGGAACTCGACCGTCTGAATGGCATACTCGCGCGGATCGTGGTCCAGGGTCTTGCCGGGCATCTTCGAGTAGTCAAACTTCGCCGCGGCCTCTTCGTGGCCGTAATCCTTCTTGTAGACCCGCGGCCACTGCGGCCAGGGATTATTCGACGCGCGTTCCAGCGGCGACTGGGGCACGACTTCAAAGTTGATCAAGCTGCGGCAACCGTGACGGAGCGAGGTGCCGCAGCAATCGGTGCCGGTGTCGCCGCCGCCGATGACGATGACATCTTTATCTTTCGCCGAAATGTATTCCCCGTCGGCGAGATTCGAATCCAGCAGGCTCTTCGTGTTGCGATGCAGGAAGTCCATCGCGAAGTGAATGCCCTCTAAATCGCGGCCCGGCGTCTTGGCGAAGAAATCATTCGGGACGGTCGCCCCGGTGGCCAGCACGACGGCGTGGAACTGCTTCTTGAGTTCATCCGCCGTGATGTCCTTGCCGACGGCGGTGTTGGTCTTGAAGATCACGCCTTCTTTGGCGAGCAGGTCCACACGCCGCTGCACGACCTCTTTTTTGTCGAGCTTCATGTTCGGGATGCCGTACATCAGCAAGCCGCCGATGCGGTCCGCGCGCTCGAACACCGTCACCGTGTGACCGACGCTGTTAAGCTGTGCCGCCGCGGCCAAACCGGCAGGGCCCGAACCGATGACGGCGACTTTCTTGCCGGTGCGCGCCGGCGGTGGTTGCGGGACGACCCACCCCTGCTCAAAGCCGTGATCGATGATGCTGCATTCGATATTCTTGATGGTCACCGGCGGCTTGTTGATGCCGAGGACGCACGACCCTTCACACGGAGCCGGGCACACACGGCCGGTGAATTCCGGGAAGTTGTTCGTCTTGTGGAGGCGGTCGAGCGCTTCGCGCCAATGCCCGCGGTAGACGAGATCATTCCACTCGGGAATGAGGTTGTTGACCGGGCAGCCCGCGGCCATGTTGTTGATGAGCGTGCCCGTGTGACAGAACGGCACGCCACAGTCCATGCACCGCGCGCCCTGCTTTTTCAGGTCGGCTTCCGGCATGTGCTCGTGAAACTCGTTCCAGTCGAGAATCCGCAGTTCCGGCGTACGTTCCCCGGGGATCTGACGGGCGAACTCTTTAAATCCAGTCGGCTTACCCATGATGCAATCGTTTTCTGTACTCGATGAATCTCAACAATCCTTGTTCCCATGCTCGGCGTGGGAACGTCTTCTCACCGACGCTCCGCGTCGTCTTCAGTTGCAATTACGGTGTTGGTAACGCCGGGGCGTTTCCCTGAGCACGGTCGAACCACGTTTGAATCGACAATTGAAAACCAGGCAGCACGGTCCCGCCGTCGAGTGTGTCGTTGCGATCGAGAATGCGGCACTCCTTCGCGGAAGACCACACCTCGACAGTCATCAACTCGGGTTCAACGATCCATACCAGCTCGACACCGGCATCAAAATATTCCTGGCGTTTGCGCTCGATCTCGCGATGAGTGTTACTCGGACTCAAAACTTCCACGGCTAGATTCGGTGCAATGCCACAGATCGGGTCGCGCGGCACGCGATGATCTCTCGTACGCTCCCATCGAACGAAGGACGCATCCGGCACACGCACATTTCCGTGAGTGAGTCGCGTCAACGCCCCATCGGCATTGGCATACCCGATGGGATTTGATCGCAGCCACTCCTCAAGGAAGACACCCAAAATGAACGCCAGCCGGCCTTCGAAATAACCCATCGGTCGCTCCACCAAAACGCCATCGACGAGTTCACACCATGGTTTTTCGGCTGATGCAGCATCATCCTCTGTCGCTGTCCCCGGTGCGGGATGCAAGCGAATGCGTGACAACGGCACATCGCCCAGACGGTGGACTAGGTCGGCCAACGTTTCGGTTGACAGCGGCGTCGCAACTTCCGGCAGTGGTTCGGCAAGCGTTGTGGACATGCTGCGATCCTGTTAGGGAGGGTTGCCGACACCCGCGCCGGCGGGGCTGAGATCGGCTTCTTTTTCCGCCTCTTTCTTGCGTTCGGCGAGGGCCCGCTTGTAGTCGGTGGGCATCACCTTCTTGAACTGCGGCAGCGTCGTGTCCCACAGGTCGAGGATTCCGGCGGCGACGGCGGAGCCCGTGTACTTCTGATGCTTAGCGATCATCTCGCGCAGTTCTTCGATGTCCTCGCTCTCTTCCACCTTTTCCAGTTGAACCATTTCGAGGTTACATCGGCCGAGGAGTTCATCACGCGGGTCCCAGACGTAGGCAATCCCGCCAGACATCCCCGCCGCAAAGTTGCGGCCGGTCGGTCCGAGGATGATCGCGCGACCGCCGGTCATGTATTCGCAGCCGTGATCACCGACCCCTTCCACCACCGTCCACGCGCCGGAGTTTCGCACGCAGAACCGTTCCGCCGCCCGACCCCGGAAGAACGCTTCCCCTTCGGTCGCCCCGTAGAGGCAGACGTTCCCGACGACGATGTTGTCTTCAGGCGTGAATGACGCGTTCTTGGGAGGATAGATGATGATCCGACCGCCGGAGAGGCCTTTGCCGACGAAATCGTTGGCGTCCCCTTCGACTTCAATCGTGATCCCCTTCGCCATCCAGGCACCGAGGCTTTGCCCCGCGGATCCCTTGCAGCGAATGTGGATCGTGTCGTGCGGCAGCCCGTGCTCGCCCCATTTCTTCGAGACTTCGTGGCTGAGCATCGTGCCGAGGGCGCGGTCGATGTTCTGCACCTCGATTTCGAGCTGCTTGGGCTCACCGGTTTGAATCGTCGTCGCACATTCACGGATCAGATCGTTGTCGAGCTGATACTCCATGCCGTGCTGCTGGGCGATCTGGCAGTACGTTCCGACATTCGGATGCGGCTTGGTCGCCGGGGTCAGCACGCGGGACAGATCGATGTTCTTCGTCTTCCAGTGCGTGATGGTCGGGTCGAGTTCGAGCATGTCCGAACGGCCGACCATTTCATTGATGGAGCGGAAGCCGAGCTGGGCCATGATCTCGCGGGCATCTTCCGCGACCATGAAGAAGTAATTGATGAGGTGTTCCGGCAGACCGTTGAACAGCGCCCGCAACTGCGGGTCCTGCGTCGCGATGCCGACCGGGCACGTGTTGAGATGGCACTTCCGCATCATGATGCAGCCGAGCGTGATCAGCGGCGCTGTGGAGAAGCCGAATTCTTCGGCTCCCAGCAGCGAAGCGATCACCACATCACGGCCGGTCTTGAGTTGACCGTCAGTCTGCAAACGGACGCGGCTGCGGAGATCGTTGAGCACCAGCGTCTGATGCGTCTCCGCAATGCCGAGTTCCCAAGGCAAACCCGCATGCTTGATGCTGGTGAGCGGCGATGCCCCGGTCCCGCCGGAATCGCCGGCGATCAGGATGTTGTCGGCGTGTCCCTTCGCCACACCGGCGGCAATGGTTCCCACACCGACTTCCGACACCAGCTTCACCGAGATCCGCGCTCGCGGGTTGCTGTTCTTCAGGTCGAAGATCAGCTGCGAAAGGTCTTCGATGGAGTAAATGTCGTGATGCGGCGGCGGGCTAATCAATCCTACACCCGGCGTGGAATGTCGGGTGGCCGCGATGATCTTATCCACCTTGTGGCCGGGCAGTTCGCCCCCTTCGCCGGGCTTGGCACCCTGCGAGATCTTGATCTGCAGTTCATCGGCGTTGGTGAGATACCAGCTTGTGACCCCGAAGCGGCCGGAGGCAATCTGCTTGATCGCGGACCGCTTGGAATCGCCGTTCGGCATCGGTGTGAAGCGGCGATAATCTTCGCCCCCTTCACCCGTGTTGCTCTTGCCGCCGATGCGGTTCATGGCGATGGCGATCGTCTCGTGCGCTTCCGCCGAGATGCTGCCATAGCTCATCGCGCCAGTGCAGAACCGCTTGACGATGTCCTTCGCGGGTTCGACTTCATCCAGCGGAATCGACTTCCCGGACTTGAACCGCAGCAACCCGCGGAGATGGCATTCCCGTGCGACTTGCTCGTTGATGAGCTTGGCGAATTCCTTGTAGGAGTTCTTGTCCCCTTGCCGTGCAGCTTTCTGCACGCTGGAAATCGTCAGCGGATTCCACGCATGCTTTTCACCACTGGCGCGCCAGTGGAAGAGGCCGAAGTTCGGCAGCACCGGCAACCGCGCCTCATCGCGGTTCGGGTAACCGATCTCATGCCGACGCAGCGTTTCCTCGGCGAGAATCTCGAAGCCGACCCCGCGGATGCGGCTCGCCGTTCCCCGGAAGCAGAGTTCGACCACGTCTTCGCTGAGGCCGACCGCTTCGAAGATCTGGGCTCCCTTGTAGCTTTGCAGCGTGGAGATGCCCATCTTGGCCATGACCTTCAGGATGCCCTGCTTGGTGGCCTTGCGATACGCCGCCGTGATCTGCTCGTGCGTCCAGTCGCCCGGCAGTTCGCCGTCGTCCTGCGCCTGCCACAACGATTCAAACGCCAGATACGGGTTGACCGCATCGGCTCCGTAGCCGGCGAGACAGCAGAAATGATGCACTTCGCGGGCTTCGCCGGTTTCAACGACGATGCCGATCCGCGTCCGTTCTTCATTGCGAACCAGATGGTGATGCACAGCCCCGGTGGCGAGCAGTGCACTCACCGGCAACCGATCCGGCCGGGTGTCGCGATCGGACAGAATCAGCAGCGCGAAACCATCGGCGATCGCCTTGCGCGCTTCCGCACAGATGCGTTCCAGCGCCGGCTTGAGTCCCTTGGTGCCTTCACTCTTCGGATAAGTGATGTCGATCGTCTTGGTGCGCCAGTTGCGGTAGTCCAATCCCTTCAATGACGCGAGTTCTTCATTGGTCAGAATCGGATGCGGGACGGCCAGCCGATGGCATTGCCCCTCCGTCGTATCCAGCACGTTCCCTTCCGGACCGATGTAGCACTCCAGCGACATGATGACTTCTTCCCGCGTCGAGTCGATCGACGGGTTCGTCACCTGGGCGAAGAGCTGCTTGAAGTAATCGTAGACCGGGCGAGGCTGATCGCTCATACAGGCGAGCGCCGAATCATCGCCCATCGAGCCGATCGGATCTTTCTTGGTGGTGATCATCGGAATCAGCATGAATTGCAGCGATTCCGTGGTGTAACCGAACGATTGCATGTGCGACAGCAGATCGTCGCCGACCATCCGCGGCGGGGCATTGACCGGCGGAAGTTCGCTCAGTTGCAACCGCTGGTCTTTGAGCCACTGGGCATACGGCCGCCGGGTTGCGAAGTCTTTCTTGAGTTCTTCGTCGGGAATGAGCCGGCCTTGCTCGAAGTCGACGAGGAACATCTTGCCGGGCTGCAGACGGCCCTTGAACTTCACGTTTGTCGGCTCGATTTCCAGCACGCCGACTTCGCTCGCCATCACCACGCGGTCATCGTGCGTGACGTAATACCGGCTGGGACGCAGGCCGTTGCGGTCGAGCGTCGCGCCGATGACGTTGCCATCGGTAAAGCTCACCGACGCCGGGCCGTCCCACGGTTCCTGCAACGCCGAGTGGTATTCGTAGAACGCCCGCTTGTCTTCGGACATCGATTCATGATTCTGCCACGCTTCGGGCACCATCATCATGACGGCTTCCGGCAGGCTGCGGCCGGCCTGGTAGAGGAGTTCCAGCGCGTTGTCGAAGTTGCCCGAGTCCGAGCAGTGGGGCTCGATGATCGGGAAGAGCTTGCGGAGCTCGTCGTCGAAGGCGTCGCTCCGCATCATCCCCTGCCGGGCCGTCATCCAGTTGGCGTTGCCGCGCAGCGTATTGATTTCTCCATTGTGAGCCATGAACCGCATCGGGTGGGCGCGGTCCCAGCTGGGGAAGGTGTTCGTCGAGAACCGGCTGTGCACCATCGCCAGATGGCTGGTGAAATCGCGGTCCTGCAGGT
>DASRYX010000020.1:0-3526 GCA_035686985.1 Planctomycetaceae bacterium
CCGGTAGATGATTTCGCGCCGCATCGCGACCATCCGGTGTGCCGTGCCGCAGCAGCCATTCATGGACCGCCGTCTTGACCGTGGACGGCAGCCGGGTCGCAGCGACAAACGTCACGAGAGCCTGATGCAGCGCCGGCGGAATGGTCGCCAGCATTTCCGTCGAAACATCGAGCCACGGCAATTGTTCGATCTGTCGCAGATTCTGTTGCTGCTGGGCAGACAACCGCCCCAAACATCCACGCAGGAGAGCGCCAATCAATTCGGGATCACGCCGCTGGCCAAGGACCTCGAAAGTCTTGGGATGCGGATACGCCTGCAACAACGACAGGGCGATCTGACGCAGCACACCCGGGTGCCGGCTTTCCAGCAGGTACCGACTGGCGAGTTCACGGCACGCGGGCGGACCATGCCATAGCGCATGTTTGACGGTGGCGTGATGCGGTTCGCCAAGAATCAGAATGCCGAGCACGACAGCATCGGGGATTGCCAGCTGATCATAGTGCGAAATCGCCGCATCCAGTTGCGTGAGCGCCATCCGCCGCAGGGCATCGACAGCCGGGATGCTCAACTCAGCGGTTCGAGAATGGACATGCGCGTCGTACAGCCGATCGAGCAGATGCGCCAGCACCTGATTGACCCGGGGGGCATCACTGATCGCCGGTTGCCGCAGCAGTTCCAACAGTTGCGGGATCTGCACGAACTGAAACGTCTCTTCGATGATATGCAGCGCCCGCTCACGTGCCGCGGCGTCCGCATGCAGTAACATCTGCTTGAGCGCGATCTCGAGATGATCTGCCGAGTTGCGAATGATCTCCCGAACGGACACCGGCAGGCGATCGAACCGCGCAAGAAGTTCAAGGTGCCCGTTGAGCGCCGTACGGCCGATGAGCGCCCGGGCCGCCGCCGTCTGGACGACTTCGCGCGGGATATCGAGCGCTACGACGAGGGCCTCGACCGCCCGGACCGCTCCCGAGGAAGCGAGAACCGCCATCGTCACATCGACGGGGCTGAGCACGGCGGCAGGCATGGTGTTTATCAGCGATGTGGCTTGAGAGAGAGAGAGCCGACAGCGACCTCCACAATCCCCCATCGACCGCCCGCTGCTTCACCATCAAGCGGGTACAGATGGGACCGTGCGACCGATATCCCGCGTGCCACCGTTACAGCCATCAGAATTGTGCACGGCCGGCATCGTCACCGCCCGACGAGCGCCTGCAGAAAGGCAAAGGACTTCCGCAACTGGGTCGGAGCGTCATGACTGTGCCGCGACAATTCGACATGCACGCCGCCGGTGTAGCCAATTTCCCGCAGTGCGGTAAAAACCGCCGGGAAATCGATCGATCCTTCCCCGAATGGCAAATGTTCGTGCACACCCGGCTGCATGTCTTCAATGTGGATGTTCCACAGCCGATCGGGCCAGCGGCGAATGTGCTCGGCGATCGAACCATCCTGCAGGCAATGCACGTGGCCGACATCGAGCGTCAGCCCGAATGACGGATGGTCGACGGCTTCCAGCAATCGCTGAAACTCGTCACCCGTCTGGAGGAACATCCCCGGCTCCGGCTCAAACGCCAGCCGCACGAACTGCCGCTCGGCGTACTCGACAAGACCACGGCAGCCATCGGTCAGCCGCGTCCACAACACCTCGGACGGCGTCTGGTCGTGATCAGTCCCCGACCAGAACGAGACGGCATCGGCGTTCAACGCTGCGGCGAGATCAACGCAATATCGCAGGAACTGCTGACGGCGCTCGCGCTCGTCGTCGGTGCTGCTGAGCAGCGTCGGTGCGTGCTTGCGTCGCGGATCGAGAAGAAACCGGGCCCCAGTCTCGATAACGCAGTGCAGATCATAACGCCGCAAGACTTCACACATCTGCTGCACATCGCCCGGCAGCGTCGGCGACCACGGCGGTAAGCAATGATGATCCACCGTGATCGCGACCGAACGGTAACCGGTCTCGGCAATCAGCGCGAGCGCGTCTTCCCAGCGATGGTGGGCGAGTCCATTCGTGTTGTATCCGAGCCGCATGGTGTCACCGACACGCAATGAAACTGAGCGGCACGGCGCTGGCCGCCGGTGTCCTGACCGTACCGGCAGTTGGCGCCGTGCCGCTCACAGGACAATCCTTACTTTGTCGTCGGTGGGGACAGCGACTTGATGTACGCGATCACGTCCGCCACCTGCTGCGGCGTCAGGTCTTTTTCCATGCCTTCGGGCATCAATGAGACGCCGTTGGAGACCAGTTCTTCCAGCTGGTTCCGCAGCACGACGTCCTCTTTCGCTTCGGCACGCCGCAGGGTAACGCTGGCGGCGGTCTCCGCGGCGATGATTCCCGTGTAGACCTTGCCATCGTCCGTCGACGCGGTGTAGCTGACGAAGACCGGCTGAGCTTCACGGTTCGGATCGAGAATCGCCACGAGCAGATCATCGGGCGACTTATTCTGCACGGAGACCAGATCGGGACCGACGGCGTGTCCGGTGGTGCCGGCGCGATGGCATTGCATGCAGATCTTCGCGTGGACGGCTTGCCCGCGAGTCGCATCCCCAGTGAGCTCCAGGGCTGGTTGATATTTCGCGACGACTTCGCGCCGATTGCTCGCCGCGCCGCCAAGAAGCTTGCGAGCCTGATCGCGGATTTCCGCCTGTGGATAATTCATCAGGAGCTGCTGTTTGTCGCGATCGATCTCGCCCGTCTTGACGGTTCCCTCAACCAAGCCGGCCAGCAGCAATGCGGCCCCGACACGTGATTGCGTCAGGCCGTCGATCGCATCTTTCCGTGCGGCCGGTCCGAGTCCCTTCCACTGCGCCAGCACCTGCTCCTGCGCGGGTTTGTGGGCGAGGGACAACAGCGTCTTCACCGCCGCCTGCTGCAGTTCCGGCGGCGACTGCGGCGACAGCAACCCGCTCAACGTTTCCGCGGAGAAGGCCGGGCCCGTCAGTCCCAAGAGCGCCACAGACCGAATGCGGGCCTGAAGATGGGCCTCACTTTGTCGGGCCACATTCCTCGCAACCTGCAGCCTGGCATTGATCAACTTCCGGATGTCCGAATCCACGGGCATCGTTTCCGCAAGTTGGATCAAGGTGACACCGCGGCGCATCGTGCCTTCGCCCACGGCCATCGCCACGGCTGTCACCTGCTCGGAGTCGGGCGACGCGGCGATGCCTTGCTGGAGCAGCTTGCTCGCCTCTTCGTTCGAAGTGCTGCCCACCATACGGGCCACATCGCGAGCCAGCGAGGAGTTCATCGTTGCCGGATCGGAGAGCAGCGCAACACCGAATTCCGTGAGCGTCTTGCCGACAGAGGTGAGAATCGCCAGTCGCAGGTCGGCATCTTTGTCGGCCTGCCTGGCCAGTTGGCCGAGGGCTTTCACAACCGATGGACCGTTGAATTCCCCGAGCGAAAAGGCGAGCTGCCATTGCACGCGGACATCCGCATCGCCCGTCATGGTGACGAGTTTTGCCAGCACGGCGTCCCGTTGATCCTGCAATCCTTCACTGAGCACGATCGCATGTTCACGAACCCGCG
>DASRYX010000021.1:0-1901 GCA_035686985.1 Planctomycetaceae bacterium
GCAACGACGTTCCCGCGAGTGCCGCAGCCCCGAGGGGCAGCACATTCACGCGCTTCAGGCAATCCTGCACGCGCTCACGGTCGCGCTGAAATTTTTCGCAATACGCCAGCCAGTAATGGACCGCCATTACCGGTTGAGCTCGCTGCAGATGCGTGTATCCCGGCAGCACGACATCGACGTCCGCATCACTGCGATCCACGAACGCCTGCTGCACGTCTTTCAACAACACATCGATCGATGTGAGCGCATCGCGGACGTAGAGCTTCAGATCGGTCGAGACCTGATCATTCCGGCTGCGACCGGTGTGGAGCTTGCGGCCGACGTCACCGATCCGCTGGATCAACGCCGACTCGATGTGCATATGAATGTCTTCGAGCTCGATCTTCCACGCGTACTTACCAGCGGCAATTTCGCGGCCAATGTCGTCGAGCGTCGTGCAGATCGACTGTGCTTCCGCGTCGGTTAACAGACCAACGCTGGCGAGCATGCGCGCGTGGGCTTGCGAGCCGCGGATATCGACAGCGGCGAGCCGACTGTCAAAGCTGATCGATTCGGTAAACTTCTCGACGCGCGGATCCGTCGCCTGATCAAACGCCCCGCCCCATGCCTTCGCCACGATGCCGCTCTCTCTGATGGTCGCTGTAGGGTGGGCTGTGCCCACCATTTTCGCGGCGAATCGTCCCTCAAGACGGATGGTGGGCACAGCCCACCCTACAAGAATCGCCGACAAAGAAGGTTCTACCACACTTCACGAGGTGGCGGGGAGCGAGTGTCAGCCAATCGTGCGGGAGGCGGCGAATTCCGGGGCGGGCGAACCGTGCAGCAGGCGTGTGATTTCCGCCAGCGCGTCGGGGGTGCCGTCGAGCCGGCCTTGCAGCGGCCGCAGGTTTTCGCGAAAGCGGGATTCACCGGTGCGGAACTCCTCGATGAGTGCCGGCGTCAGCGTTTCCAACGTGGACCACAGACCGACGCCGAGCTGCTCAATGAAATGCGCGTTGATCATCTGCTCGTGATGATGTTCCTCCGGCAGCGCCAGCACGGGCTTGCCGAGGTAGAGCGACTCCCCGAGCAACTGATTCCCCGCCGCACAGATCACGGCCCGGCAACCGGCGAGGTCCTCGACGAACCGTATTTCGTGAATCGGACAGAACGTTAATGCCCCTCGCGAGGGCCGCTCGCCGAGTCCGTACACTTTGACGGGAACGCCGGTCCCGGCGAGCATGTCCAGCACGGCGTCGGGCGTGTTGGAACGCAGGTATGAGAGGATGTAATCCCCCACCACCGGGGTCGCTGCGGCAATCTCCGGGCGGATCAGCGGGCCGATCTGTTTCACGCTATTCCAGCCCGCTTTCAGCGGCGGCGAATAGAACGAGGACACCACGCGGGCCGTCGGCGATGGCGTGTGCAGCCGCACGGCCCAGCTCATCGACCACGCATGCCATTGCAATCGCCGTGGGAGGCTCGACAGATCGTACGTCATCAGCACGTGCTGATGATCAAGGCTGAGATGCGGCACCCGGCGGCGACCCCACGCTGCCCAACCGAGCGCCGGCTCGAAATCGGTGACAATCAGATCGGGGCTGACGGCGTCAATTCGCCGGCGAAACGCACCGACCAGTCGCGGCAGACGCCGGAAGGCGTAGTACAGTCCGCTGGCAATCGTCTTGGCGAGATCGAGCCGCCGATTGGTGTAATGGAACCGCAATCCGGGAATGCGATGCAGCCGGACGTTGAACGTATCGTGTCCCCGACCGGACTGCCAGTTTATCCGACCCGTCCCGAATTCCACTATGGCAAGAGTTCCTTCACAGCGATTTCACGCAAAATCAAACAGAAGCACTCGCATCGACGGTTGGAGTGCCCGCCGCGGCGTTGATACGATCTTTCGATCTATAGGGGAT
>DASRYX010000022.1:0-1874 GCA_035686985.1 Planctomycetaceae bacterium
ATGAGAATCGGCTGCAGTTGTTCCGGGGGCGTGCTGCGCAGCAGTTCAACGAGGGATTCATAAGGTCCCAGCGACAGGCTCTCCGGCCCGCGATCGGCAAAGGCCGTGGAGAATCCCAGATCATTCGCCACCGTGACCCCGATGCCGGCGACCAGCATGCCACGTCCAACATCCGACAGAAAAACGCGACGATTTTTCGGCGTCATGGGAGGCTCCACTCGCAGAGAAAGAAAAGAACTTCAGAATCGCCCTCATCATATCGCCGAGAATTGATTCGTGGAGGCGGAATCTGAAGGTGTCGTCGCATTCTCTGAATTTGGCGTGGAAACGCTGCTGTCGTCGTGACAATTCTGGGGTATGATGCGGTGCTTTCGTGACCGGCGGGTTGGTTAACTGGACGCGGCGGGAGTCTTCGTCAGTCCCGCCTGAGCGGTGCGCAACCACTCGGAAAGCTCCGGGATCTTCGTCTTTCGCCGGGCGAGTTGTTTCACGAATTTATCGGCCGCGCTCCATTGCTCGGAGCGCAGGTAGCAGCTGGCGGTGAGCCGGGCCCACTCTTCAAACTGCGATGCCGGCAGCCGTTCGCGGGACAAGCTCTTGGCGACTTCGAGTGCTTCTGAGAAATTTCCTAACTGATACGACGCGCGCAGGCGATAATGCCGCGGCCACGTCTCCCGCGGATCGATGGCGGTTTCGTACTCGTGCAGCAGGCTGACTTTCGCTTCGAGAGACTCCGGCGAGTCGTGGTCCTGTGGCTCAAGATATGTCATCAGCCATTCTCGAACTTCACGGTTGCGGCGTTTCTGCGGACGCGCAGCCGCTTCCTTTGACTTCAACCATTGGATGCATTGAGCGGCGATCAATTCGGGTGCGGCCTGCGATGTCCTCGCGAAATCCACGACATCGTCCAGAGCCACCGGCGTCGGGGTCGACACGCGAGTTTCCGAGGACGGAACTGCTGATGCAACGTGGGTCGACTTCCGAAGCGTCGAAATCTTCCACAACGCGACCACACGGGGATCGTCGGCCGGGAATTGGGCGAGCACATAGGCCGCCTCGCGCACCAGCGCATCGCGCCGCTCAGCAGAGGCAGCCGCCCGCGCGCGCCGCAGACACCGCCCCGCGTAACGAAGCCGCGCCTGCGCTGAGCGTTGCCAGACAATCACGCCGACTGCCATCAGTGCGATGACAATCAACCCGCCTGTGACGATCAGCGATAACCGCAACTGGTCTGCGCTCTGCGAATGCAGCAATTGCTCATCAACGTTTAACAATGCGGCGGCCGCGGCTTTCACGACCGGGTGCTCGAGCTGTGACTCCGTGGTTCGCACATATTCCGCACGGGCTTCCGCCAGCTGCCCGCGCTGCTCGAGTTCCCGTCCGCGTTGCAGATGCAATTCGGCTCGCGTCTGCGCCACGCGCTCTTGCCATGTAGGCTCGGGATGCCGCTCAGCGAAACGGTTCAGTTCCTGTGCGACTGCATCCCACGCCTGCTCGGACAACAGCGATTCCACCTGCAGCCATTCGATTTCCGCGGCGGGCGACAGAAGCAATTTCTCATCGCCCCGCCACGGTTGCCAGCCGGCATCCATCCGCTCCTGCAACCGGGCCATCGCAATTTGCTCGTTCAACGGTTTCACGGCGGCTTTCAGGTCGGCCACACGGTCCGGGTAACCGGGCTGTTCTGCCAGCCAGTCGTTCAGTTCCAGCAGCTCGCCAAGCGATTCCGATTGAGTCTCCGCAAGATACGCGCGAGCCCCGGCCGTGGGAACGTCGCCGCTCTTCAAAGCGTCTTTCGATTGGGCGAGCGTGCCGACAATCATCGTTTCGGCTTCCTCGAAGCGTAATTTGGCGAGCGTGCGCCCGAGGTTGAG
>DASRYX010000023.1:0-3792 GCA_035686985.1 Planctomycetaceae bacterium
TTGCCAAACTGCTTACAGTCCGGCAGTTACAGCGAGGATCGCGGGGCTGTGTGACGCATAGTTCATGAAGAACGGGAATGCGTCGCTCGACTGCGATTCTTGAGCGATTCCGAAAGAAATCTTTCAGAACCGAGACCCGACGTTCCGGTTGCGCGGCCTTCACGGACTATTTCGGCTTCAGGGACGATGCCGACTACGACGACTCCTCGACCGCTGAAAACGGCGTCCAACCGTGCGTGTTGGCTCGCGGTGCTGTTCGTCGTCGTACCGGCGATAGCAACGGCTGCAGAACCGTTTCATGAGCCGTTTGACGCCGCGGTGCCGACCTGGAAGTTCGTCGATCCCACAGCCTCAGCGCGAGTACTTCAACACGCCCGGCAGCGCGACCGCGGTCGCCAACAGGGAGCCGAACATCTCCGGCTGCTCGCGCGGAAAGAAGGTTCACGCATTCGGTTGGAGCACGCCGTTCCCGCGGCGCGGGTCTTTGAAGAGGTCACAGCCCGGTTGTGGATTCGCTCGGATCACCCCGGCTGGGTCCTCGGTGTCGTGATCGTCCTACCCGGAATCACCGATCCCGAGACCGGAAAACCCGCAGAAATCACGCTTGCCGGTGATTACTACAGCGAAGCGGGACAATGGCGGGAGCTGCGGGTCCAGACCGCAGACCGGCTCATAAAACAAAGGCTCGTTCTTCTGCGGGCCCAACTCGGAGGAGCCGTTGATCCGGGCGAGATGGTCATCGATCGCGTGGTGCTGGCATGCCCCCTGCCAAATCAGGAGTGCGAACTGCTGCTCGACGATCTACGGCTGGCCCCGATTGTCGCTCCGTCGTCGGCGACCGTTCAACAAACATCCGCAGTCATCGAACCGGCGCAAACTGTGCCAGCGGTGTCGTTTCGACTTGATCGGCTGCAGACCGGAGGACAGCCGTTCTTCCCGCGACTGGTTCGCCACCGTCAGGAATCGCCCGACGCCCTCGCCGCGCTCGGCTTCAACACGGTCTGGATCGGCGATTACACCGACACGGCGCTGCTGACGGCGTTGCGCAAGCAGCAATTGTGGGCCGCGGCCACGCCTCCGCAGCCGCAAACGGAATCGGGCGACACACTCAATTCCCAATCGGCGGGACTGGTGCCATTCTCGGCCAGCAGCGATGCGATTCTGTGCTGGATGCTCGGCACGCGCGTGGAAAGTGACGAACGGAGTCGACTGGTCCCCTGGATCGAGCAAATCGAGATGGCGGATCGACGGCGCAATCGTCCGATCGCCGTTGATGTGCTCGGCGAAGAACGCCTGTTTTCTCGCGATGTGGGTTGGCTGGGATCATCGCGGCATCCTTTGCAAACTTCGTTTTCATTGATCGAATATCGCGACTGGCTGGCCGAACGGCGTTCGCTCGCGCGGCCCGGCGCGTTCTGCTGGACGTGGGTGCAAACCGAACCGTCGCCGGCGCTGCAAGCCCTCGGAGGAGAGAAGGGCGCGGTGCCCGTCATTGAGCCGGAACAGATCCGGCTCCAGACATACGCCGCACTTTCCGCCGGGTGCAAAGCGATTGGCTTCTGGACCAACACGCCTTTAGAAAGCGACTCGGCCATTGACCGCGAGCGGGCGCTGGCGCTGCAGCAGCTGAATCTGGAACTCGGGCTGATGGAGCCCTGGCTCGCGACGGCCAGCGGGCTGTCGCGCGAGACATGCACCGCCCGCACGCCGGGCAGTGTCGATCCGGTGCGCAACGCGCCGATCGGAAATTCGTTGCCGAACAACATTGAGCGAGCCGGGCAACTGCGGGCGCATGCCAGCCAGCAGCGGCAGCGCCAACGCGAAGCCGAAGAGATCTCCGTCACTGTGCTGCGGACGGAATTCGGCACTCTCGTCCTGCCGATGTGGCTCGAGCAGCAGTCCCAATTCGTGCCCAGTCAATCCGCAGCTCAAGACGTCACCTTTACCATTCCCGGCACCGGCGAAACCGCAACCGCCTGGGAAGTGTCCACGACCGAGGTGACGAGTCTCCGTAGCGAAACGGTGGCCGGCGGGCGCCGCATCACGCTGCCGCGGCTCGATCAGACCAGTATGATCTGGCTGACCAATAAGCCGGAATACAAAGAGAGCCTGGTGAGTCGCGTGCAGGCGATCAAAGCCCCGAGCGCCGCCGCCAGCGTGGAACTCGCTAGGCTTAAGTTCGCCCGCGTGGCAAAAGTGCATGAAGCGCTGCAGACGCTCGCCCCGTCGATTCCGGACGGCCCGCAGCTCCTCGGTCGGGCGAAGCTACGGCTCGAACGGGCTGAATCGGCGTTGCAGGCGCGCGATTACCACACCGCCCGCCTCGCCGCGACCGAATCGATGCAGGCTCTGCGAATCTTGCAACGGGCCCACTGGGACGAAGCCGTCCACTCCTTGTCCTCGCCGGTGAGCTCGCCCTATTCACTCTGTTTTCAGACGTTGCCGCAGCATTGGAAACTGGTCGCCGACTTCGGCCGCAGTCGGTCGCGGGGATCACGCAACCTGCTGCCGTCGGGTGAGTTCGAGGATCTCGACACGCTGATCGCGGAAGGTTGGCAGAACGAGCAACATGTTCCCGATGAACTACGGGCTCGAGCCGAACTGTTTCCCTCGGGACGGTCGAGCCGGTATTCGCTGCGGATGGCCTGCGAACCCGCCGCCGGGGTCGCTCCGCCCCGGCATCTCGAACGGGCTGCGGTCACCTTCACCACCCCGCCGATTCCCGCCCGCGCCGGGCAAATTCTGCATATCAGCGGCTGGGTGAAAATCCGGCAGCCGATCACCGGCCACCGCGACGGCCTCATGATTTATGACAGCCTGCTCGGCAAACCGGGGGCGTTGCGATTTCATCAAGCCGGCAACTGGACCCAGTTCGAATTGCTCCGGGAAGCGACCGAAAGCACCGAATGGACCCTCACCATGGCGCTCACCGGCATGGGGGACGTACTGATTGATGATCTCCGCATCATGCCGCAGGAACCGTGGCCCGAGGGAACTTCGCCCAGCGATGCCCCCAAAATCGAACCCGCCTCCGGTACCAGCGGGTTCCTCGATCGCCTGCCGCGACTCCCCACGTTTTCGCCGCTGCCACGCCGCGACCGATGATTTCGAAGAGATGGGCAATTAGTGATTAGAAATTGAAAACTGCAAATCTTAAAACCGTGACGGCTGTGTTAGGACCTTCTAGCTCTCCAATTCGCAGTTTGCATTTTTCAATTTCTAAATTGCCAATTCTCGTCATCGCAGCGAAATCCGACCTCAGCGACAGGCCGTTACCTCTTCTGCGACGCCATCCTTGACACTCTTTCCCGCGGTGCCGTAAACTCCGGAGCTTGTTTCAAGGGATTGTGAACGGGCGTTCGCCGCGGGCGGGGTTCCGTGTCCACCTGGGTTTTTCGCCTTGTCTGTGAGTGAATCATGGCCGTACCTAAGCGTCGTCAATCTAAAGCCCGTTCGGCGAAACGCCGTAGCCACAACGCTTTAAAAGCGATCCAACTGGCGAACTGTCCGCAATGCCAGACGCGCGTTCCCACGCATCTGGTCTGCCCGGTCTGCGGGTATTATCAGGGTCGCACGCTCGTCGAAACTGAGGAATAACCTCGCATGCGGATCGCGCTGGATGCGATGGGCGGTGACTTCGGTCCCGCGCCGAATGTCGACGGAGCGATTGCCGCCCTCAAAGAGAACCCGCAACTGGAAATCGTCCTCGTCGGCGACATTCGCGCCGTCGAGCCGCTGGTTTCACAGTCCGGCTACTCGGGCGAGCGGTTGGAGCTGCGCACGGCCGAGGGC
>DASRYX010000024.1:0-2662 GCA_035686985.1 Planctomycetaceae bacterium
CCCGCGGCCGGGCTGCATGTGCTGGATGTTGAGCTGGCGGTGCCGGCAAAAGTCGTCGGGGGCACCGGTTCGTTTCAATTGGGACTGGCACCGCTGCCCGCCGCTCAACTGGTGTTTGCGTTGCCCGCGGCGAATCTCGCCGTGCGGGTGAACGGATCGACGACGGCCTACCGCCGCATCTCCGACGGGGACAAGCAGCGGATCGTGTTGCCCATTGATCGCGGCGGTGATCTGCAGATCAGCTGGCAGCCCGAACAGAATCGCGAAGGCGGAGCCGCCGTCGTCCATGTGGAATCGGTAACCGCCGTGAGCGTCGCCGACGCCGGTGTGACCGTGAGCGCGGGTTTCAAATACCGGGTACGGCAAGGCGTGGTGCGGGATCTCGCGTTCGCATTGCCCGAAGGCGTGAAGCTGCAGGGTGTGGCCGGTCCGGATGTCGGCGGATGGGAACTTGTCGGCGAAGGCATGCAGCGCCGGTTGCGGGTCTTTCTCCGTCGCAATGTGGGCGATGCCACCGAACTGACAATCGACACGTATCTGCCGCATCGCGTGCAAACCACGGCTTCCACGTTCGCGGTGGCGGAAATTGCACCGCTGGAAATCACCGCAGAAGTCGGTCACGTCGCGATCTATGCCGATCCGCACCTCTCCATCCGCCCGGAGAACGTGACCACGCTCGTGCAGGTCGACGCGGCCAATTATCAACCTGCGGTGCCGGTGACGCGGATCGACGCCGCTCCGCAGATGGTGTATCGCTTCAGCCGCCGTCCGTGGACGCTGTCACTGGCGACCTCGCGGCTGACCTCGCAGATGCAGGTCACGCAATTGCAGGGGCAGCGCATCACCGATCGGAAACTGGAGACCACCACGCGGCTGATGT
The DNA here is from genome assembly GCA_035686985.1 of Planctomycetaceae bacterium. Classification (GTDB taxonomy): domain Bacteria; phylum Planctomycetota; class Planctomycetia; order Planctomycetales; family Planctomycetaceae; genus DSVQ01. The sequence goes on from DASRYX010000024.1 coordinate 881, forward strand.
GCGATCTCTCCGTCGTCCCGCGCTCGGCTCTTGATCTCCGCGTGCCTGCCAACTGGGTTGTCCTCGATGTGCAATCGCAGGGATTGAAAGACTGGTTCCTGACCGCGAACGAGAACGACTCGATCCTCACGCTGGAATATGACCAGCCGCGACAGGGAATGGTCGAGATCGTCGTCCTGACGACCCAGTCCCGCGATCCGTCCGTGCCGAAAGTGACGCTCGGAACATTGTCGGTGGTTGGTGCGGTGCGCACGCAGAGGCAATCCGCGGTGTGGCTGGATACCGGTCTCAACGCGCAGGTCTCCTCTCTGGGAAAATGGAAGACGCTCGACACAGCCACTCTCGATCCGCACTTCCGGCAACTGCGACCGGCAGCCGCGCAGCTCGCATTTGAATCGAACCAGCTGGAGCCCGGCGAGATCTCGCTCGCGCTGAATCGGGCCTCCCCGCGGTTGTTAGCGGAGTCACTAACGTCGATCACGGTCACTGATGTTACCGTCGTGTATGGGTTCGTGTTCCAATGGAAGATCGAACAGGCCACCGCGGACCGACTGATCATCGACACGCCTGCGGAACTGCAGGGGAAGCTCGATTTTCAGGGTGCGAACCTGCGCGATGTCGCGACGACGGCGCTGCCCGACGGCCGCGTGCGGTGGACGATCGCCTTGCGATCGCCGGTGATGGGAGACTTCAAGCTGACCGCCGCAGCAACGCTTCCGCCGCAGATCGAGAAGATCATCGCGCCGAGACTGACGTTCGTCGGCAGTGACGCGGCCGCAGCGCCGCTGGAAACGCAGCGGCATTACGTGCTGCTGATCAACACTTCGCTCAGCCAGCTTTCCGCCACCGATCCGGCTGCACGAGAACCAGTCCAGCGCGAAGACGTGTCGATCGTGGTCCGTAAAGAACTGGTCGATCAGGCCACTGAGTTTGTCCGCGTGAAGTCCTCGGGGACCGGGTTGTCATGGACGGTCCAGCGATACACACCAACCGCGGGTATTCCGGCGTCGGTGAATCTCGCAGACATCACGATGATTCTGGCCCGCGACGGCAGCTACCGGGCGGTCGCCGAGTACACCATCAAGAACCGCAGCCGCCAGTTCCTCGCCGTCAGACTGCCGGCGGAAGCGCGGTTGCTGTCGGTCTTCGTCGGGGATCAGCCGTCGCGAACGGTGAAGACGAAGCTCAAGGACGACGAAGTCCATCTGATCGCCTTGCCTAAGACGAGTGCCGCGGACCTGTCGTTCAAGGTGACGCTGACGCTCAGCGGGCGGCTGGCGAATCCGTTGCCGCTCGCGAGCGGGATTCTAGGACGCGACCTGGATCTGCCGTCGCCGACGATTGTGGGACAGGAAGAAAGCGACGCCTTCGGCATTCCCGTCGCGCGGACACGCTGGACGGTCTATCTCCCGGACGATCTCGATGTCTGGCCGTTGCGCGATCCGAAACGGAACAATCTCAACGATCAGGCCCAGGTGGCTGCGGAAAGCTTCGGGGCGCGGGCGCTGCTGCAGGATTATTCCGAGCTGCTGTCGAGCTATGAGTCACTGGGAAGTTCGCGCACGAAGGCCGTCGCGCGGAATAATTTGAAGCAGCTCGATCAGCAGCTCCAGACGCACGAATACGTCAACAGCGGCAAGGATGCGGCGCTGGGTGAGGAGTTCCGCAAGCTACAGACCCGCGTGCAATCGCTGGAAGCCGAAGAGCAGCAGATGAATCGGCAGTCGGGGATCGAAGGGGCACCGGTCGCCGCCAATCCGAATGGTAAGCCCCAGACGCAGG
>DASRYX010000025.1:0-11645 GCA_035686985.1 Planctomycetaceae bacterium
TGGAAGGGATCATGCCGCAGGAGTGCTGGCAGGCGATGTCGCTGCGAGACTTGGCTCGCCGGGGAGTGCTGACCCACGTCGCCTTGCATGCGATGGTCGAAGCGCGGACAGCGACCTCGAGTCAGGGAACTGCACACGCTCTCTCACAAGCCGGCTTTCAGCATCAGATGATTCTTAACAGCATCCGCAATCTGCAGCGGACCATTGAAGGCCTGCGCTGGTCGCCGCCGCAGACAACCTGGTCGGATTACGGGACCGGCGAGCACTACACCGAGGAAGATTCCCGGCAGAAGGAGCGGTTCCTGGGGCAAACGATTCAGCTCCGACGCTGGAAGCAAGTCTGGGATCTGGGCGGCAACATTGGCCATTACGCGGAGATCGCCGCGGAGAACTCGGATTCCGTTATCGTCGTCGATGCGGACTATGCGGCTATCGAACAGTGTTATCGCCGGCTGACGAGCACCCCCACGGCGATCCGGCAGCGGATCTTACCTCTGGTAGCCAGCGTCGTCGATCTTCCCGGCGGTCTGGGCTGGCGCGGACAGGAACGGCGTGCTTTCACCGACCGCGGGAAGCCCGATCTGATTCTCTGTCTCGCGCTCATCCATCACGTCGTGATCGGGCACGGCGTTCCATTGCCGGAGTTTATCGACTGGATCGCCGATCTCGGTGCGTCGCTCGTCATCGAGTTTGTCGGTCGTGATGATCCAAAAGTACAGCAGATGCTGCGCGACCGGCGGGATGCCTGCGAAGACTATTCGGCCGATGTTTTTGAAGCGGCGATCGCGCGGCGATTCGATGTGCGCCATCGTGAGACGTTGATGGCTGGCACGCGGACTCTGGTGTTTGCGGAGCCGAAAGGATGACTTCTCCGGCCGCCCATTCACAGTCGGCGACCGGATGGCGCGCAGCTCTGCATCTCGGCACGCTGTTCAACTTTGCTGTGGCGCAACCGGTGTATGATCGGCTGACCGAGCGGCTGGCGTTTTGTCGCGATCTGAATTTGCCCGCGTGGGTGGTCTACACGCTGGTCTTGGTGTTATCCCTGGGCGGGCCGCTCCTTCTGTGGGCGATTGTGGCGTTCAGTCGTTGGTGCGGCGTCATCGCGGCGCGTGTCGTGTTGACCGTGTTACAGTCAATTCTCTGGTGCCTGCTCGCTCTCCCGCTACTCAAATCGCCGGGGTTTCTGTCAGCGCTGTCCATCTCGATTGGCGCGATCGTTCTCGCTGTCGCTGCGACATGGGGTTACTGGAAATCGGCAACGTTTCGGTCGGTCCTCACGCTGAGTGCGATTGGGGTCCCACTGTTTCCAGCGCTCTTTCTGATGCGATATACCGCTGCTCAGGACGCCCGGTTCGCTACGGCGGAACGGTTGCCACATCACACCTCCGCGCCGGTGGTCATGCTGGTTTTCGATGAATTCTGCGGGCTGAGTCTGATGACGCCCGAGCGCCAGATCGATGCCGCACGGTTCCCGCATTTCGCGGCACTGGCCCGCGACGGCCACTGGTTCCGCAATACTGCATCCGTGAACGAACTGACAATGCAGGCCGTCCCCGCCATCCTTTCCGGGCGTCATCCGGAATCGGAATGGATCATGAGCCTGCACGAACGCCCGCAGAACCTCTTCTCCATGCTGATCGGGACCGGCGGGTACGACTATGCGATCTTTGAACCGGTCTCGCGGCTTGCTCCCGAAGCGCTCAACCCGAATCAATCGACCGATGACCTTCTTCGCGTCCGGATCCCGGTCTTTCTCTCCGCTCTGGCAAGGGTCTATCTGCATCACCTCGTTCCTGCCATGCAGACGCACTGCTTGCCAGAGGTCCCGAAGCTCTGGTTCGGCGTGCGGACGGACATCGATATCGACCCCGCCGCAACGCGAGGAACCTTTCGCTATGCGTGGAACGTGCAACGGGATGAGCAGTTCGCGCACTTCCTGCACACGTTTGATGGCGATGACACGCCGACGTTGCATTTCATGCATTGCCTGCTGCCGCATGTCCCCTGGAGTTACCTGCCGTCCGGACGCCGCTACACCAACGACGGGGCCAATTGGGAATTGGAGCAGTTGGGGAACCCGAGCGATGGCTGGACCGGCGATGAACTGCAGTCGACTCAGGGCCAGCAGCGGTATCTGCTGCAGTTGATGTACGCCGACCGTCTGCTGGGACAGACCATCGACAAATTGCGAGAAACGGGTCTTTACGACAAATCGCTCATCATCGTGACCGCGGATCACGGAATTTCGTTTCGACCGAATCAGTTCCGCCGCGCGACGAGTCTCGGCAATCGCGACGAGATTCAGTCGGTGCCGCTCTTCATCAAGCGTCCGGGTGAGGTGGCCGGTGAGATTCATGATCAGCCGGTCGAGGCGGTGGACATCCTTCCGACGATGGCCGACGTGCTGGGGTACCGGTTGACGCTGCCGGTGGATGGCCGATCGGTTTTCCAGCCGCAAGACCCACCGCGAACGCATCGTCGGTATGGAGTCGCTTACGAAAACAAATCGGCTCCTGTTGAAGAGATTGCCAATTCATCCGCACCACGTGAGTTGTTCACGCGCTTTGGTTCGGGATCGGATCCCGCAAACTTGTACCGCATCGGCCCGATTCCGGAATTGATCGGACGGCGCACCGATTCATTGTCACTGACCAGTGCGCCGTCTATCACGATCCAGATGTCGCGCTTTGGTGATGTCTGGCCGACAGACTCAAAACTTCCCGTGCCGGTGTTTTACGAGGGCCAGGTTTTGGGGCATAACCCGGTGGATCATCCGCCGGTGGTCATCGCCGTGTCCATCAACGGCGTGATTCAGGCGGTCACACGGACGTATCGCTACGCAGCCGGGTTGTCGCAGTGGGGGACGCTCGATCCTGAAGCGGCCTTTCACGAGGGCCACAACGATGTGCGGTGTTATCAGGTTCAGGGACAGGCACCGGATTGGACGTTGACGCCCTGTGAGTTGAGCATCGCTCCGCAGCCTGGCCGGTGAGACCTCTTCACGAAGCGGCGTACGCCTGCCTCCAGAATCGCTCGCGCAGACGGATGTAAGTTTCTCCGCCGAGAGATTTCGCCAGCTTCTTCGTGGTCCACCATGCTGACTGTCGCCAGCGCGGCCACGCCGACCGTAACAGCGCGGACGCGGCGGCCGGAGCCATGCCACGGTAAACGGTATACCGTCCTTGAATCAGGCAGTTACCAATGGCGTAGGGTGCCGTGGTGGGCTCCGAGGTGAAAAGCAACCGTAAGCCGGCGCGATCGGCGGCATAAGCCACATTTCGCGAAAAGAAACCACCCGGCACAGACCCGCACGTCACTGACGTGCCGAGAATCGCCTCCAGCTCGAGCCGACTGGCATGCCACTCCTCGAATTGTTCTTCTGGCGCGCAGTGGGACAACCGTAGCGGGTGGCTGCAGGAATGGCTGCCGACGAGATGCCCGCGGCGATACAGGTCCTGCACTTGCAGGCGCGTCAAAAATCCCGGCGTGCCGAGTCGATCGGTGGTGATGAAAAACCACCCCCGCCAGCCGCGCTCTTCCAACTGATCGGCGATCGGGCTCAACGACGAGCTTCCCCCATCATCGAACGTGATCAGCCAGTCGTGTCGGCGGTTTGTTGATCCCGGGGCACAGGCCCGCGGCGGCATAACGGTCGCCGATGCAATCGCATCCAGATGAGCCATGAAGTCCCGTGGAGTCAGCTTGTATCGCGCCGCTCCTGCGCCCGGGAACCCGCTCAAGTCCTCGTGTCCCGCCGGAGTGACATCGTGGTACAGCAAGACGACAGGCATACGACGTTCCCGATCTGCAATTCACCGTTGGTAGTAATGCTCAGGGATGTGTGATGAATGGGGTGAGAGCGGCGGTCGATTCTCGCCGCCGTTTCGCTTCGCGCTGGCGATAGCGTAGATACGCGGTCAGCCAAGGCTGTCCCCATTCCTTCGAAGGCTCACCTTGTGTTTCCAGGGGAAGCGCCGTTCCCGCGAGAATTTGTTTCAGTCGGCTTTCGATCGCCGGGAGATTGTCAAACACCGTGCGATGTTGCAGCACAATGTGCGATTCACGTAGCGGATCCATTTCGCAACGGAAGTAACCGAAGACGGGGCCGGTATCGATATCGCAATCGATCCGCAGCAGGGTCATCCCGGCATGCGCGGCATCGTCGTTGGCCAGTGCCCAGAAGACGCCGTGGGCATTGCGATACCGCGGGCAGATCCCCGGGTGCATCACAAACGTGCCGTACGGGGGAATCGAGAAAATGCGTTCGGCAAGCAGGGTCTTGCAGCGGGCAATCATCAGGTCCGGCTGGGCCGATAGCAGAAACGCCTGAGCTTCCGGCGAGTTGGGGCTGGCCGTTTCCAGCACTGGGATGGTGTCGGGAAGTTCGCCGTAGCGTCTCTGTAATTCGCCCAGCTGTCGCGCCTCCCATGCCTGATCGGTCGCATTCTGCGCAAACTTCGCATAGATCCGAAACGCGACGACATCCAGAAATCGACACCATCCTACGCGGCGGATCTCCCGGCGAATCCGTTGCCGGGCACGCCGGCCGTCCTCACGAATCGCCACAACCCCCACGAGATCCGCCCAGGAGTTGAGCCAGGCGGTTAACCCGTGGCGGTTCAGCGTCTCGTCTGCATGGCAGAGGATGGCGATTCGCGGTCGTAAATGTGGTGTTTGATCCACGTGTGTCTTCTCTGCGTTGCTAACCCACAACATTCCGCGAACGACCATGCCATCGCGCGACGGCTATTTCCTGCAGATTTCAGCGAAATCTATCGTACAAGCAGCAGTTCTCAGCGTTGTGAGAGGACGCTCAAGCAAGATGTATGCCGAGGATCGGAGTGCCGACGATGCTTGTTGCAACGCCTTAGAGGATGAGTGCGGCGCGCGATCAGCAGAAGCCCGCAGAAACGTCTGTTCTAGTTGACCACCTGATTAGAATGAAAACACTTCAGGTTCGCAGTTGTGAACGGAGACGAGAACGCTCCAACGCGGAGTTGATAAGCGATGTCGCAACATGTCGGGCCAAGCATGTTACAGAGCATCATTGATAACACGCTGGCATGCATCTACGTAAAAGATCTGCAATGCCGGTATCTGCATATCAACCGGCAATTCGAATCGGTCTTTCATGTCACGCGTCAGGACGTGATTGGCAAGTCCGATTTTGATCTCTTTCCCGCACAGTTGGCCGGCTCGTTTCAGCGTAACGATCGGTTTGTGCTCGAGACTGCGACCCGGCTCGAGTGCGAGGAAGTCGCCCCACATGACGACGGCTTGCACACCTACATCTCCATCAAGGTGCCGCTGCGCGATGACGACGAGCGCATCTTTGCCGTGGCGGGGATCTCGACCGACATCACTGACCGGCTGCGGGCGCGGCATGAAATCGAAATGCTGCAGCACCGCACGCAACTGCTGCTCGAGGCGGTTGGCGAGGGCATCTGCGGGATCGATCTGGCAGGACGGATTACCTTTCTCAATCCCGCGGCCGAGCGGCTATTGGCCTGGCCGATGAATGAACTGGTCGGACATTCGCTGGAAGAGATTCTGCCGCGGCCGTTCGGATGCCGGGAGACGGAACCGCTGGGCTGGTTGATCAAGCCCGGGGCGCCGATGTCGGCGGAGTTCGCGGAGATCGTCAGCCGCCAGGGGGAACGCATTCCGGTCGAATACCTTGCCAATCCGGTTTATGAAGCGGGCATCCTCACCGGGGCGGTGCTGGCACTTCGGGATCAGCGCGAGCGGCTGAAGGAACTCCGGCGGGAACAGGAACTGCAGGCGGCGTCTCGCGTGCAGCAATTTCTGTATCCACGCCTGCCACCGATGGTGAAGGGATTTGATCTCGCGGGTGCGACTCATCCGTCGGCACGGGTCTGTGGTGACTACTTTGATTTCATCCCCTGGGGAGATCACGCCTGGTGCCTGGCGCTCGGCGATGTCAGCGGTCATGGCTTCGGACCGGCGTTGCAGATGGTGGAAACACGCGCGTTTCTTCGCGCGGCAGTCCAGGGAACCGACTCCCCCGGAGTCGCTTTACACCATCTCAACCAGACACTCTGCAACGATCTTCCCGAGGGCATGTTCGTCTCCCTGTTCGTGGCGCGACTGGATACGGTGCATCAGCGATTTCAGTATGCTTCCGCCGGTCATCCCGCAGGACTCATGCGGTCCAGCGGCACGTTGGCACCGCTTAAATCGACCGGGATGCTTCTGGGGTTGATCGAGAACGCCGCCTATGTCACTTCCGACTGGTACCAGCTTTATCGCGGCGACCTGCTGGTGGTGACCTCAGACGGTATCGTCGAGATGATTTCACCCCAGCAGACGCTGTTTGGATCCGATCGTCTGTGGCGGTGCGTCGCGGAACATCGACACGAGAGTTCCGCCGTCATTCGGGATGCGATGTTGAGCGCTGCCCTGGAATTCGCGCAGGGGGTCAATCCCCATGACGATGTCACAATTCTTGTCGCCAAGTGTCTGACGGACGAGGGCCAGTTCCGGATGACTTTTGCGGACCATTCTGCCACGATGTAGGGCGATTCGCCGACGCACGTCGAGCCTGAATCAAAGTCTTCCACCATCAGACTGGTTGCTACATGGAATTGATTACGTTTGTCTGTCTGTCTCTCGCGGCAGCCCTTCCCGGTGGAGAGCTGGTCACCCAGTTTCGTGGATCAGCCGGTGACGGTGTCTATCCTGAGGCGACGGGGCTCCCGACCACTTGGAGTGAAGAGGCCAACATCGCGTGGAAGACGGCCATTCCCGGTCGTGGATGGTCGTCGCCGGTCGTCGGCAACGGATTGATCTGGCTGACGACGGCCGTGGAAGAGGACGCCACGCCCGAGCAGTTGGCGAACATTCTGAAGACGAAGCTCGCCGGAAATCCGATGGCGAAGCAGATGAAGATCGTCGGGGCGATCTCGCTGCGGGCCGTTGCAATTGATGCGGCCACTGGCACCGTGAAGCAGAACTTCGAACTCTTTCGAGTGCCCGATCCCGAACCGGTGCACACGCTGAACAGTTACGCGTCGCCAAGTCCCATCCTCGACAACGGCCGGTTGTACTGCCACTTCGGCACGTTCGGGACCACATGCGTCGACACGACGACGGCCAAAATTCTCTGGAAGACCAAGCTGCCCACTGAGCATTCCGTCGGCCCCGGCAGCTCTCCCGTCCTCTATGAAAACCGGCTCATCATTCCGTGCGACGGCACCGAAGCCCAGACCGTTGTCGGGTTGGACACCGAGAACGGCGAGATCGCGTGGTCAACGAAGCGTCCGCCGATGGAAGGGAGCGTGGGTGATCTGCACAAGGCCTTCAGCACGCCGTTGATGATCCGCGTCCAAAACCGGGATCAGGCGGTGGTCGTCGGGGCGCAGTGGGCCGTCGCATACGAGCCGGTGACCGGAAAGGAACTCTGGCGCTTCCGCCACGGCGAAGGATTTTCCAACGTTCCGCGGCCGGTCTTCGCCCACGGACTCGTCTACATCTGCACCGGTTACATGCAGCCGAATCTCGTGGCGATCCGGCCGGACGGCACGGGCGATGTCACGGAGACACACGTGGTCTGGCGGTTCAAGAAATCCGTTCCCGCGATGCCGTCGCCGGTGGTTGTCGATGACGCGATTTACATCGTGTCCGATCAGGGCGTGGCGACGTGCATTGATTGCCTCACCGGTGAGCAGCGCTGGCAACGCCGGATCGAGGGCAACTATTCCGCGTCGCCGACGTATGCCGACGGCAAGCTCTTCCTCAGTAATCGCGAAGGAACCACCACGGTGCTGTCACCCGGCCGAGAGTTCGCCGAGATCGGCAAGGCCACGCTCGACGGCGCTATCATGGCTTCACCCGTCGCCTTGCATGGCGCACTCATTCTCCGCACGCCGACGCATCTGTATCGCATCGGCGCGGACAAGTAACCGTTCGTCGTCGTTAGATGAACGGGTTCTTGATCAGCAGGCACACGCCCGAGATCAAGGCGGTCACCGCGGTGAGCATCTGCCGCCGCCAGTTCGTTTCCGCGGGGATATCGTCCGCCTGCTGGTCCATCATTCTCCGCAGGAGTTCGCGGCGCAGCTGATCGTTGATCCACGAGAGTGTGAGTTCGGAAATTTGAGCCGAATTGGCGGCAGGCATGGCGGCCCTCCCAACAATGAGCGATAAAGGCGAGAAAATCAGGCGGGAAACGCACCGACGTTCCTCTCAGATTTCGGCTGGAGCCGCGGACTTTCATCGCTGAGAAACCCTCACGATCAGGAAAACTCTGGCACGCAGGGAGAGAACGCCGAAGGTTCACAACATGCGGGAACTGCCGATTGTTTCTGACGACAATCACCCTCGGTGAGGATCAGCGCGGATGCGACAGCGAAATGGGATTATGCGGTTGTTAGCGGTGATCCTGCTCACCGGGGCACAGATCGCAACGGCGGCGTGGGGCGAGCCCGTCGATGTCGTGTTCACCGCAGACCACGACGGCAGCGAGCAACGCTACGTCCTGACGAAGCCCGCGAACTTTGATCCCCAGCGGCGGTATCACCTGTGTGTCGCGTTGCATGGACACGGTTCCGACCGGTGGCAATTCGTGCGGGATAATCGTGCCGAGTGTCGTGCCGCACGGGATGCCGCACTGAAGCACGGATTTTTGTTTGTCTCCCCCGATTATCGCGCCCCAACGTCGTGGATGGGACCGGCGGCGACGGCAGATGTCAAACAGATCCTGCGCGACCTGCGAAAAGAATATCGCCTCGACAAAGTCGTCCTCAGCGGCGGTTCAATGGGCGGAACATCCGCGGTTGCCTTCGCGGCGATGCACCCCACGTTGATCGACGGCGTGGTCTCGCTCAACGGGACCGCCAATCTGTTGGAGTACGATCAGTTTCAGGACGCGATCGGCGCTTCGTACGGCGGAACCAAAGCGGAGAAGCCGGACGTCTATCGGGAACGCTCGGCGGAGTTCTTCCCCGATCGCTTCACGATGCCGACGGCGTTCACCACCGGCGGGCAAGACAAACTTGTTCCGCCGGAGAGCACATTGCGACTGGCGAAAGCGCTGGAAGAACGCCGGTTGCCGGTCGAATCGATTCATCGCGCCAATGGTGGACATGACACGAACTACGAAGACTCGCTCGCCGCCTTTGAGTTTGTAATCGAACGAGTGATCCGCGGCTCGACCTTGCCGCCGCCGCTGATCGACTTGGCCGCGAAGCCGGTCAAGATCGTTTGTCTCGGCGATAGTGTCACCGGCGTCTATTACCACACCGGCGGACGGCGGGCCTATCCCGAGCAGTTAGAGATTGCGCTGAAGCGGGCCGTGCCTGAGGCCAAGGTCACCGTCATCAACGCCGGGATCAGCGGGCATTCCACGGATCACGGCCTGGCCCGCCTCGATCGGGATGTGCTGAACCATCAGCCCGACCTGGTGACCATCAGCTTCGGCCTTAATGATGTTACGCGGATGTCGCCCGAACAGTATGGTGCCAACCTAGAACAATTGATCGATCAGTGCCGGCTGCAGAAGGTGGCGGTCGTGCTCTGCACGCCGAATGCCGTGATCGACACATCCGCGCGGCCGATCGCCAAATTGAACGAATTCTGTACGGTTCTCCGCGATCTCGCCCGGCGGCATGATATTCCGGTGTGTGATCAATTCGAGGCGGGAAGCCGCGATCGTGAACGTGATCCGTGGAATTGGCGGCTGACGCTCAGTGACGAAATTCATCCCAACGGTGACGGCCATCGTCGCATGGCGGACGCGTTGTGCCGCACGATTGCCGGAAAGCAGGTCTCCCTTGACGACCTTGATCCGCCTCACCCGGCGTTGCCGCGTGTACGCAAACTTCTTGCGGAAAAGCAGCTGATTCGCATTCTCGCGATGCAGCCGCTCGACTCGCACATCGCCGTGGCCATTCAGTCCGTCGACCGCGAGGCCCGCATGGAAGTGACCCCGTGGACGACATCTGGGCAGTCACTGCTTCAGGTCGAACAGGACGCGAAGAAGTTGGTCCGCGCGATGAAGCCCGACCTGGTGCTGTTGACCTTTCCGCGGGAGGCCACCGCGCCTACCGACGAAGACGACATTCGCTCAGCGTCGTGGATCATGAATTGGTCGCTGAGCTTCGGTCAGCAGGAATGGGATGTTATCGCCGTGCATCCTGCGGTGGTGGATCCGACACCGTCGCCGCGCGATCGGCTTGTCCGACAACTGATCCGCGCTCAGGACATCAACCTGCTCGATCGCGCGGAGAAGGAGGCCCGATCCCTGCCAACGCTTTTGACCGAATGGTTGCAGCAGCATCTGCGCGAGTAAGAGCTGCGATCAGTTCGGATTGCGCGTAGGATCGCGCAGTACTGCAATCCAGTATGGGTCGGTGGGTTGGCCGACCACGCCGGGCGTGCGCGGGGCGGTCCAGATTTCCTTGTCGTCCCACAGGACATGCATTTCGGCACTGCCCAGGCGAATGAAGTCGTAATGCCAGGCCGGAGTGCCGTTGTCGCGAACCGCCTCGATGAACACCAGCACTTCGGGGTTGGTTCCGTGGGCCAGCGCGAACACACTCGCGTCGACGATCTTCGCTGCTTCGTCCTGGTAGCGGTACATCGGCTGCACGAGCAAACGTAGCTCAAACCGCGAATTGTTCGGATCCCAGAATTCATGAGCTGACAAGTGACGGCTGATGTCCTTCATTTGTCGCAGCCGTTGTACGGGGGAATCGGCGACGGCGGCGACATCGTCCGGACATCGCTTGGGTTGGCGTTGCGATTTGGCCGGTCGCCAGCTTTGCGAATCGGAAAGTTTCAAATCGAGCCGTTGTTCGGACGCGAGCGTGATCGCATGGATCCAATTGGGGTCGTTACCACCGGGGCGATAGACCTCAATAAACGCAAGCGGGCGTTGCCCGGCCGCCCACACCCAGAGCGATCCGCCCTCGTTATTGCGGGCTGCATCGCCGAAAGTCAGCAAGGGACGCGGCGATAGTGTCACCTCTGTCGCGGCCGACGCACCGACCAGCTGCGCATCGTAGTTCGATAGCGCGGCGTGCACCTGTTTCACCGACTCCGAAGATTCTGAAGGTTCATCCGCCTCGCAAACGAGGAGCGGGTTCATCGCACTCAATAAGACCGCGAGAAGGCACGATGACTGAGTCCGCATGCTTTGGCTCCTGGCGATAAGACAATGTGTCTGGATGTCATTCTAGCCAAACGCCGCACTCATGCTAGTGGGCTGCTGAGAATTCACTGACCGCTCGCAGCGATGCCACCATCGCCTCACACATCGCCGGGCCCGACGCCGCGGTGAACGGGAACTGATTGCAGTACTTCGGCGATTGGTACCCTGCGTAGCTGCGCGCGTTGATGTCGTGCTCATCCGGCAGATAACCAATCCGGCCGTTGCTGTAACAGGCCATCATCACCTGCGGCAAAGAAGATCGTTGCCGAACATCCAGTGCGAACGGTGAAAAGAACTCTGACGAATTTGCCACGATGCCTAGATCACCGAACCGAAGGGCCTGCACTTCTGTCGCGAGCGTTTCCGGACGTGTTTGATAGTCGGTGAGCATCTTGTCGGTCCATTCGATGTGAAACCGGCACATGGCGGCGACGGCTTTCCATTCATCGCCGCCGTGCCGACGGATCATGTC
>DASRYX010000026.1:0-4502 GCA_035686985.1 Planctomycetaceae bacterium
TGAGCTCGGACGGCTGATCGCGAGGGGCCCGGTGAAGATATTCTTCCGCCGTCATCAGGGCCATCGGCGAGGCGGCCGTTGCGGTAGACATGCTCAAAGCCCCTTGGAAAACGGTGCGGGTGCGTTCCTGCATTCTACACGAATGATCGCCCCGTGGCGGCAGAAAGCGTCACTTTGTCGAAGACAGAACTGCTTCGATCGCGGCGCGGGTCGGCATCGCTGGTTGCGCACCGAGAGTCATCGCCGCACAGGCCCCGGCGGCACACGCGAACCGGGTTGCCTCGGCGAGGGACGAGCCGCCTGCCCAGGCGACCGCCAGCGCCGCCGTGAAGGCATCACCGGCGGCCGTGGTGTCCACGGCATCCACTTGGAACGCCGGAACGCGCACCGCCGGTTGACCGGGTTCGTGAATGAGTGCCCCGAGAATCCCCAGCTTCAGCACGACCGTCTTCGCTTCCAACTGATGCAGCGCGACTGCGGCGCCTTCGGCGGTCATCCACGAATCGACCGGCAAGCCCGTCAGTTGCTCGGCTTCGGTCTGATTCGGTGACAGGATGTCGGCCTGCCAGCACTCGCTCGGCATCGGTTCGGTCGGTACCGGGGCGACATCAAAAATGCTGCGAACGCCGTGACGGCGGGCGGCATCGAGCACCGCAGCAATCGCGGGGACCGGGATTTCCCCTTGGACGATCACCATATCGGCCGATTGGATCTTCGGTTCCCATTCGCGGACATCGTCGATGGTCACGCGGCCGTTCGCCCCGGCGATGACGGTAATGCTGTTCGCGCCGGAGTCATCGACGCCGATCCACGCCACGCCGCTGGAACACCCCGGGGTGCTGTGAACCGTCTCGGCATTCACGCCCGCGTCGACAAGCGAAGCGCGTAATTGCGGCGCGAATGCATCGTCACCCAGCCGACCGCACATGGTCACTTTCGCGCCGAGTCGTGCGGCGGCGACGGCTTGGTTCGCTCCTTTTCCGCCAGGAATGGACTCCAGCGTGCGTCCCGACACGGTCTCACCCGCGCGCGGCAACCGCGCGACACGAGCCACGAGATCCATGTTGATCGAACCGACGACGACGATGTGGGGAATGGGCTGCGGCATAAGTGATTATCAACGAAAGAGATCCAAGGTTGGGAAACCCTGGGCTTCCGGGTTACTTCTGATGCGGGGGTTCACTGCTGAGTTGCACGAGCGCTTCCAGCACGCGCGGACGCTGTTCGGCGGAGAGCGTCAGGTAGCGATGTTTGCCGGCTTCGTCCGGTTTGAACGAGGTGAACCCGTCATCTTCGACCGTCACGGTTCCCGCGGGAGAGAGTCCAAAATAACCGCGGTCGGGAAAGACGCCGTACAACACCGCGGTCAGGTCCCACGTCGGGCGATCATGCGGCGGCGGCGAATAGAGCGTATAAGCTTCCGACAGCGGGTGGTGCTTCACATATCGGTAGTCCTGCAGAATGCTCTGATGCGGATAAGGCAGCGCGATACCGATCTCAAAGCCACTCCAGATAATCGGTGTCGGCCAGCCGGCGACGAGCGCCTTCGCCGCGGGAATGTCCTCAACGACGTTGTACTCTTTGTAACGCTGTTCCTTGCCAATCGGTTGAAACGCCCCGGCCATCACCGACAGCAGCTTCACTTTCTTCGCGGCGAGTTCCTTCCCCGAAAGCGGGCTGATGTCATCTCCGGGCGTGGCGAGCAACCGCGCGAGATTGGTCGAGAACCCCACCTGGGCGATCACCACCGAACCATCGGGTTGTGACGCGAGCACTTTCCGCAACAGCACGGTGGCATCCGGTGCGTCTTTGCCATCCAGCAGCTTGTGCGGATACCGTAGCTGGCCGTCGTCTTTGGCTTCGGCGAGCGGCAGGAACTTGCTGTCACCGGGCGTTTTTCCGTTCTTCACCACGCCGATCGGAATGTCGCCGCGGCCATAGAAGGCATTCACGGCGTCGCAGAACGGCCCGGCGAGTTTGTGATCTTTCGTCAGCGTCACGGCGAGCAGCTGGCACTGTCCGCGCGAGTGCAGCGAATGCAGCATTCCCAGCGCGAGGGCGTCGTCGACATCGTTCCCCATGTCGGTATCAAAGATGATCCTGACCGGCTCCGCCGCCGAAACTGTCGCCGCCAGCGCCATGATCCACGCCCCGATCCACCATCGCATCGCCGGTGTTCCTCAAAGATGTTTCGTCGACCACTCGATGCGATCATACGGCGGCGTGTATCAGACCGACAACCAGCCCGCCGCGCGAGCCAGGGATTCTTCACGGTCAAGCCATGGTTTGACCACTCAAGAATTACTTCCCGTGGAATTCGCCGTTCTTGCCAGGCGAAACCGGTTCGCCACCGTTGATGGTGAGCAGCGCTTCCAGCAGCTTCGGATCGGCATCTTCACTGAGGAAACGCACCGACCCGTCGGCCATTCCCACGTGCCCACCACGGGTGTAAGGGTGACAACTCGAAATTAATCCGCGGGAAGTTCCGCGTGTTCGGCCGGGACGATTGACACCGATTTCGATCTCGGACAAGTGTAAATCCCTCGGCTCCGACCACACAATGTTGGCTCCGCAGGCCTCGACAAACGCCAGCGTCTGCGACGTTCCGTCGGTGCAATCTTTGAGCTGTCTCGACTTGCCGCCCTCGGCGAAGAAAGTGTTCGGTCCGATCACGCCGGCAAACGCCGTGAAATACCGCCCGGCAACATCTCTCGGCCGGTAGTTCGCGGGGCAGATCCACGGTTCGATCTTCATTTTGGTGAACGCTGCATTCGGCGCAGCGTCCCATGGCTGTGTGACATCATAATTGTTCCGCAAGGGCGCTTGATCCAGGTACGGAAGCAGCTCCACGCGCCACGACCGGGGTGCGAGGTCAACATCTAAAACTGAAGGAACCATTCCGCCGCGCTGATCGTTGTCGTTGTACATGGCGAGCAACACCAGCTTTGCCTGGTTGCGGCACCAAGTCAGATGGCTGACGTATCGTGGATGCCCCAGCGGCGGGAAGCAGCACGTGGAGAACGGCAACAGATAAACTGCCGTGGTCCGCAGCAGCTTGTGTGATGGCATGAAGGAAAACAGCAACCAACCGCCATGCACCAGCACGGCAAAGCCCATCAGGCCGCTGACCCAATGCCATGTCGTCGTCGACCAAATCTGCTGCGCGAAATACGGCTCTAACGGCGATTCTGTCCGCAGTCGTGCAACGGCTTGCATGGCAATGATCTGCGGCAGGCACAGTGCCGCTCCGAGGCAGACAAACCCCATGACGCCATCGCGCCAATTCATCGGCCCGGAACGACAGATCTCGCGGATCAGCGGAAGAACGTAGACCGTGATCGCCGCGACCAGCACTGCCATTTGCAGAACTCGATCACTGAGGCTTAGCTGATCGGGATATGGGAATTGGGCTGGCATGGCGGTCTCTTCGCCGACTTGCGGCAACGGCGTCGCTCTGTTTACGTCGAGGTATCGCCGATCATTTGCGCTTCTGGGCGGGTTTCGGTACAGTGAGAAGGAATAACCAGTTCCTCGCACGGACCGCGTTGCTATGACTGTTGCCTTTCCGCCGAATGCGATTTATCACCACGATTGTGTTGACGCCCTGGCGAAACTGCCGGCGGGCAGCGTCGATCTCGCGTTCGCCGATCCTCCGTTCAACATCGGGTACGACTACGATGTCTACGACGACGGCCAAGACCCCGAGACGTATCTCGGGTGGTGCAAGCAGTGGATCAGCGGCGTGCATCGCGCGCTGAAAGACGATGGCACGTTCTGGCTGGCGATCGGTGATGAATACGCCGCGGAGTTGAAGGTCATCGCCCAGCGCGAGGTCGGCTTTCGCTGTCGCAGTTGGGTGGTTTGGTATTACACATTCGGAGTGAACTGCAAGAACAAGTTCACGCGCAGTCACGCGCACCTGTTCTACTTCGTGAAGAACGAAAAGCAGTTCACGTTCCGCGGTGACGATCTCGACAACCGCATCCCTTCCGCCCGGCAACTCGTCTACGCCGACAAACGCGCGAACCCGCAAGGACGCCTGCCGGACGATACGTGGATCATTGAACCCCAGAAAGCCCAGGGATTGCCATCCTTGGGCGCCTCAACGTGGGTTCTCCGTCCGCAGGATCTCGCGGACCGGTTCACGCCGGCGGAAGACACGTGGTACTTCCCGCGGGTTGCCGGGACGTTCAAGGAGCGCGAAGGTTTTCACGGCTGCCAGATGCCGGAACAATTGCTGGGACGTATCATCCGGACGTGTTCGAACCCCGGCAATGTGGTGCTGGATCCGTTCAGCGGCAGTGCCACCACCCTCGCTGTGGCAAAAAAGCTCGGACGGCAATACCTCGGCTTCGACCTGTCGGAGCAATACATCGCACGCGGACTGGAGCGCCTCGCGTCGATCAAGGCCGGCGATGCGCTGGATGGCAGCCCCGAGCCCACGATGTCCGCGCCGACGACCGCGAACGGGAAGCGGGTCAAACAAACGAACGGGGAGACAT
>DASRYX010000027.1:0-4426 GCA_035686985.1 Planctomycetaceae bacterium
TCGCTGTTCGCAATACCGCGGTCATCTCCGTCGTGCCGGTTTTCAGATCCGCCGGCGGCGTGGTCAGCAGCGTGGGTAACTCATCAAGAGTCGTGGCGACAGCTTCCCCGGCGAAGATTTGCAGCTCGACATCGCCCAAGCGTGCGAGCGATGCCGCGATCCCGGCTTGCGGGTCGGTCACCACCCGCGCGGCGATCTCCGTCCGCAACAACGTCGCGAATCGCCCGGCCAGCGCGTCATCACGCGAGGCGATCGGATCCGCGAGTTGTTGCTGGACGGTCTGCGGATCCAGCCAGCCGAGCCCGACGCCCCACTGCAGATATTCACGCGGATCGGCGTGCGGATCGGCGACCTGCATGCTGTCCGAAGCGTCGACGGCAATCACAATCCGCCCGAGTTGCCGCGTCGTCACCGTCCACGCCCACGCGGGTTGAAACAGCAGCACGGCGAGCACCACGAGCGATCCGCACCGCAGGGCGAAGCTGCCCCACACCACCGCCGCGCTGGTCGTCGCGCGCGAAACCCACGCGGACCGAAACGCCAGCGCCGCCGCCACCAGCACCGCCACGATGATCACCGCCGCCTCGCGCGACGAGCTTGCGCCGTGCATCACCCACTGCGGTGTCAGCCCGTCAGTCACTGCGGCGAATCTCCTTCGCGATCAAGAGAGGGTGTCTACGGCCGCGGGGCGCGAAACCGCAAAGCGTGACGTCTACGCTTCGCGGTTTCGCGCCCCGTGATAAAGTTGGACTGTGTTGACGGCTCCCGGTCACTTCTTCGCCGGAAGGTGGTACCCTTCTCGGTTCACCGGGATGCGGTACAGGCTCGACCCCGCGGTGATGTACAACGTCTTCGCCTCTTTCCCGCGACCGAAGCCGACGTTGGTGGGGACCTCCGTTTTCAAGTACGCGAGTTCCTTCCCCTCGGCGTTGTAGACGCAGATGCCCGGACGATTCTCCGCACGCACGGCGACCCACAGGTTGCCTTCGGTGTCCACCACCAACCCATCCGGGCCGTCCTGCGGCGCGTAATCGACCAGCGTCTTGCGGAACTTCGCGGTGCCGTCAGCGGCGAGATCGTACGCCATCAGCGCCATGTGTCCCTTCCGCGTCGGCACATCCGCCGGAATCCGTTCCAGCCCTGTAGAACCGTTGTCGTTACTGACGACATACAACGTCTTCTGATCGGGCGAGATGGCCACCCCGTTCGGCTTGCCCGCATCCGTGATGATCCGATGAATCTTGCCATCGAGATCAATGCGATAGACGGCCATCACAGGCTGATCGATCGTTTCCCAGCCGAGATACCGCGGGTCGCTGAAATAGATCCGGCCCTTCTCATCGATGGTGATGTCGTTCGGAGCATTGAGCGGTCGCCCTTCGAACATCGCCGCGATGATGGAACTCTTGCCGGTTTTCATGTCGGTGCGGGTGACCCGGCGACCGCCGTAATCCGCTCCTTCAGCAACGATCATGTTCCCTGATGCATCGAACTTGATGCCATTCGACATCCCGCTGGGCGAGCGGAAGATGGTCGTCTTGCCGGTGGCGGGATCGAACTTCCAGATGTACCCCGCTTCGATCACGCCTTTGTCATCCACCGCCTTGTTCGAAAAGGTGATCTCACTGAAATAGACCAGACCATCGGGCGCGACGCAGACCCCTTCGGTGAGCACATGGCCGGTGAAGAGTTTGTCCAGCTTCGCCTCCGGCGAGATCGGCGGCGACTCGGCCGTGGCGATGGAGAACAGACCAGAGAGCATCAACATCACAAGCAGAGAGCGCCGCATCAGGATGTCCTTCATAGAGCGGAAAGCAAAAAGCGGACAGCGGAAAGCCGGAAGAGGCATTCGACATCGTTCTGGCTTTCCGCTTTCAGCTCTCTGCTTTCCGCCATCGCCGCCATTTCTGTTGAAAGCCCGGCCGTTCGAAGACCTCGGGATTCACCACGCCGGGCGGTCGGCGGCCGTGCATCATGTCGATCATCCCCTGACACGCCATGCGGCCGATGTCCCGGAAGAGTTCGTCCGTCCACGCGATACAGTGCGGCGCGAGCAGCACGTTGTCAAACTCAGTGAAGACCGGCGGGGCGGTCAGCGGTTCGTTGTCGAAGCAATCAAGCGCCGCGCCAGCGATCCGCCGTGACTTCAACGCGCCATAAAGAGCGGCTTCATTCACGATGCCCCCGCGGGCGGTGTTGATGAGATACGCCGTCGGCTTCATCAGCGCGAGTTCACGCGGGCCGATGAGATTCCGCGTGTGTTCATTCAGCGGGCAATGCAGCGACACGAAGTCCGCTTCCGCCATCAAGGTTTCGAGCGACGCCGCCCGGCAACCGTACTCTGAAATGACCTCCGACGGACAGAACGGATCGAACACCAGCGGCGGTTGCATGCCGAAACCGCTGAGCAGGTTCACCACCGCGCGACCAATGCCGCCGAAGCCGATGACGCCCAGCGTGCGCTCGCGCAGTTCGCAGCCCATGTAGCCGCTGCGGTCGTTCCAGCGGGCTTCGCGCACGAGTCGATCTTTCATGCGAATGTGATGCGTCAGCGCGAGCATCCATCCGACCGTGGCTTCGGCGACCGGCCGGTCGACCGCTCCCGCGGTGATCAGCAGCACGACATCGGCGGCGGTGCACGCCGCGACATCGACGTTGTCATAACCGACGCCGAACCGGCCAATGGCGAGCAGTTGTTCGCTCTGCGCCAGACTCGCGGCGGTTACCTTCGGCGTGAGGACAATCACACCGTTCACACCGGTCAGTTGTTCGGGCGTGATCTCGGGCCGGTGCGTCTCGAACCGCGTGATCTCGCAACGATCAGTGATAGCCGCGAAGCGATCCAGCCCGATGTCGCGATACCGCGTCTGTCCGCGGTCGTCGTAGAAATCAGCGGTCCAAGCGACACGAAACATCTCCAGTCTTTCCCTATCTCGATTGGCCAACGTCCGGTCCCCTCTCCCTGAGGGAGAGGGTTAGGGTGAGGGGGTTCAGTGAAGCACACGCCCCCTCATCCGGCCTTCGGCCACCTTCTCCCTCCAGGGAGAAGGGACCGCGACGACCGCCTGTGATACTCCAGTCATGGTTCCAGCGACGCACGGATGGTCTTGTCCTGCCCCACCGCGGCAAGGGCGGCTTTCAGCGAGCGCAACAGCAACCCCGCGTCCATCCCCAGGCCGATGGCGCGAAAGCCCTGATTCACGCGTTCGCGCTGATTGTCGATGTTCGTCGCGATCAGCCCGCAGTGTTTGCCGGCGGTGCGGATCACGTCCTTCATTTTCAGAATCTGTTCCGCCACGCCGGGGCCTTCCCACTGGCCGCGATAACCCGCCGTCGAGGAGTAATCCGCCGGGCCGAAGAAGAAGAGTTCGACACCATCGACTTGGCACATCAGCGGCACCTGTCGCAGCGTGCGGACTGTTTCGATGATCGGCACGACGAGCACATGTTCGTTTGCCTCGGCGGTGTGTTCCGCGAAGGCTTGCCCCCACGCGGTGGCCCGCTCGGCACCAATGCCCCGCACGCCTTCCAGCGGATACCGCGCGAACGACACGGCCTGCCGGAGCTGCTCGGCGGTCTCCACCCACGGGATGACGATTCCATCGGCACCGATGTCGAGCGCTCTTTTAATCAACCCCGCATTGAGTTCCGCCACACGGACCAGTGCGACGGTTTCGCTGCGGACCGTCGCGCGGAGATGGTCAACGATTTCCTTCCAGTCGAGATGACCATGCTCAGCGTCGATGACCACCCAGTCGAGATCGAGCGCGACCGCCATTTCGGTGATGCTGGGGGACTCCAGCGTGACCCACATGCCCCAGGTGGGCTGGTTCTGCGCGAGCTTGCGTCGCAGTCGTCGCACGGCCGCGGTTTTCATGGCGAGCGTTTCATTGAGTGGTGAGAAGGACTGACAGATCGTATCGGGGAGAGGACTGGCCTGATAGGCGAACGGTGATTCGGAACTGCGGCAATAGTGCAAAGTGATCAATGCAAAATGAAATGTGCAAAGTGCGAACGGGGAGGATCCATCGCTTTCTTACTTTGCGATTTGCATTTTGTACAGGTCACTTTGCACTCGCTTCGGAATTCCACATCGCCCGCGGGCCTCCCGTCCCGCCGCTAGCCGGACGATCAAGCCTCGCGGAAGCCCCAGTTGTCACCGTCGGACCAGAGGTGGAGTTCGAAGTGATGGCCGCAGCCGAGACATTCGCGGTGAGCGGCGCACTCAATGAAAAGTCGCTGTGATAGCGACGACGGTGCAACATGAACTCCGGCGGGCAACGGCGCGAGACTTCCATCCCAGGTCGACAGCGCTCCGCCGCACGCTGCACACTGGGACGCGTATAACAACGGTTGCGCCTGTTCGATGAGCCTCGAGCGCAGCGCCAGTTCCTGTCGATGCGAGCGAATCGCGCGCAGCACGACC
>DASRYX010000028.1:0-7308 GCA_035686985.1 Planctomycetaceae bacterium
CGGGATGATGTTGGCCCGGTTCACAAGCGTGTTGCTGCTGGTGTCGCTGGCGGGCTGTCTCGGCCGCGGCCAGACTGACCTGCTGCACGCGCGGCTGCGGGCGCAGCAGCAGCAGCTCCTGCAGGCCAACATTATCCCGCACCGCAGAGGCAGAGGTTCTTCCCTCGTGGAAAAGCGGGGAAACATACCTGACGGCGACGAAATCGGGCAACAGCAAGTTCCCGCGGGGCTCTTAACACGAAAAAGCCCCGGTGAATGACTCACCGGGGCATCAAAAAACTCGTTTGACCCGTCGCTTGCGCTCCGGGCTGGTTGTTCGGATCAACCCGCAGCAGGGGTCGGCAACGGCAGCTTTTCCAGCACGGCGTCGATGAGACCGTAGTGCTTGGCTTCTTCGGCCATCATGAAATTATCGCGGTCGGTGTCCTTCTCGATCTTGTCGAGCGGCTGACCGGTGTGCTTCAAGTAAATCTCGTTCATCCGCTTCTTCGTGCGGAGCACTTCCTTGGCGTGAATCTCCAGATCGGTCGCCGTTCCCTGCATCCCGGCCAGCGGCTGATGGATCATGATCCGGCTGTTGGGCAATGCGAAGCGCTTACCCTTCGCCCCGGCGGTCAGCAGCAGCGAACCCATGCTGGCGCATTGACCAAGGCAGTAGGTCGCGACATCACACGACAGGAACTGCATGGTGTCGTAAATCGCCATGCCCGAGGTGATCGAGCCGCCGGGCGAGTTGATGTAGAGATGGATGTCGGCTTTGCCGTCTTCGAATTGCAGATAGAGCAATTGCGCGACGATGGCGTTGGCCACGTCATCGTTAATCGCGCTGCCGAGGATGATGATGCGGTCGCGGAGCAACCGGCTGTAAATGTCCATCGCCCGCTCTTCGCGGCCGGACTTTTCGATCACGAACGGAATGAGAGAAGCCATCGAATCGCG
Source organism: Planctomycetaceae bacterium (assembly GCA_035686985.1). GTDB lineage: Bacteria > Planctomycetota > Planctomycetia > Planctomycetales > Planctomycetaceae > DSVQ01. Next base: position 940 of record DASRYX010000028.1, read on the forward strand.
CGCCTTCTCGAAAATGAATGGGAACTCAACCGCGGCGGAGATCAGACCGTCGGCTTGACTTTGTTTTCTTTGGACGGCATCAGGATCTCGTCCACCAGGCCGTATTCTTTCGCCTGGGTCGCCGTGAGATAACGGTCGCGGTCGGTGTCCTTGGCGATCACGTCCAGCGGCTGGCCGGTGTGATTGGCGAGAATGCGATTGAGCACTTCGCGGGTTTCGAGGATCTCTTTCGCTTGGATCTCGATGTCCGACACCTGTCCGCCGACTTCTCCGTACGGCTGATGAATCATCATCTTGGCATGCGGCAGAATGTAGCGCTTGCCCTTGGTGCCGCCAGCGATGAGAACCGCCCCGCCGCTCGCGGCAATCCCCACACAGTACGTCGCGACATCGCATTGCATAAACTGCATGGTGTCGTAGATCGCCATCGTGGCGGTGACCGATCCGCCGGGCGAATTGATGTAGAAGTGAATATCCTGATGCCGGTTTTCCGACTGCAGGAACAGCAGCTTCATCACAATCAGGTTGGCGCTGGCGTCATGAATCGCGCCGTCCAGAAAGACGATGCGGTTCTCGAGCAGCAAATCGCCCAGACCCATCTGCCGCTGACGGGCGTAATCCCGACTCGCGTTCGCAATCGAAGTGACCCGGTCGCTACGGACATCCCACATTCGTCAACCCCTCGCTGGCGTGGTGATACACCGGCGCTGTGCCGGTGCACCTGTTCCCATTGTAGAGACGCGGTAAAGGGGCGATAGCGGAATTCGGCATCCGTGCCGGTCGATGCGACACGACGCGGGCCCGAACTCAGGCCCCACGTCGATTACTCCTCGGTGTCGTCCGCTTCCGTCAGATCGGTCGTCGCGGCGGTGCTGCAGATCGCGATGCCGACGGCTTCGAGATCGTCTTCCTTCTTCGGTTCATACGGAACGTCTTCATACACGGCAGACTTCAGGATGAAGTCGACCGCCTTACGTTCCCGGACCTGCGCTTCGAGATTTTCGATCACGCCCGACTTCTGCAACCGGGCCCGCACCCGCCGCGGATTCTCGCCGCGCTGCAGCGCCATCATCTGAATTTCCGATTCAATATCTGGCGGCGTGACCTCAATGTTCTCCTTCGTGGCGATCTTGTCGAGCACAAAGTGTTCTTTGAGAGCCTGCCGCGTGGTCGAGATCGACTTCTGCCGCAGTTCGTTTTCGCGGGCGCGAATCTGCTGGGTCGTGAACCCGGCCTGCTGCATTTCGAGGATTTCGCGGCGGAGCGCGTTCTCGACCTGCTTGCGGACGAGTTCTTCGGGCAGTTCCCACGTGGCCGATTCCGTGATCTTGTCGAGCACTTGCTTGCGAGTCGACTGCCGTTGCTCGAACGTTATCTGACGATGCAGCATGCTGCGGATCTGATCCTGGAGGTCATCTTCCGATTCCATGCCGAGGCGGTCGAGGAAATCTTTGTTGAGTTCCGGCGTGTGACGCTGCTTGACCGCCGTGACGGTGAACCGGGCGGTGACTTTCTCGCCGCGTTTTTCGATCGTTTCCGCTTCCGACGAGATCGTCAGGTCCGTTGTTTTCACGGCACCGGGCGTCGCACCGGCCATCAGGGTGTCGAAACCGCTGATTTCACCATCCGGGAACTGCAGGCGCGGCTTGAGCTGCACCGTCAGGTCGGACATCTTCTTCAGCAGCGTGTCACCCTGCAGAAATTCAATGTCGACGGTGACCAGATCGCCCTTGGCAGCCGGTTCATCTTTCGCCGTGGGTGTGGCGTATTGTTCGAGAAACCGCCCCTGATATTCCGCGACATCGGCGTCGCTGACTTCCTTCGTCGGCCGCTGAATCTTCAGGCCGGTGTAGTTCGGCAGATCGAATTCCGGGCGGACTTCCACGTCGAATTCGTACTGGAAATCACCGTCGTCCGGCAGAACCAGCGATTCAATATCGAAATCGGGCTCGTTGATCGGGTCGAGCGAGTTTTCGTCGGCGAGCTGCTCCAAACTGGTGAGCAGCACGCGCTGACGAACCTGGTCGCTGATTTCCTTCTTGAAGCGGCGTTCGACGAGCTGCTTCGGCACATGGCCGACGCGGAACCCCGGCACCGCGGCCGAGCCACCGACTTCCGAGAGCGCATCGTTGCGGAAGTGATCCAGGTCCTTCCGCGGAACCGTCACGCGGACGTGCTTGCGGCACGGGCCGACATTCTGAATGTCGACGTTCAGGCTCATCTTGTACTTTTCCGGGGCGTCCATCGTCGCCACGGCTGATTGTTCGTCGCTCACGGCATCCACCTTTATTTTCAGGGGGTGAAGTTCTGGGATTGAAGGAAGCGTGCCGCAGAAAAAAGAATTCCCCAAGGACGCTCCGGCGTGCCTGGGGTCTCACGGCCTGCGGATGAAACCACACAGACGGCGACGGCCGTCGCAACGATTTCCTTCCTCAATTTCGGGGGCAAAACTGTTCGGACGTCGTCGACCGAGGCGGTTTTGCCCTGTTTTTCAAGAGCGGGTGATGGGACACGAACCCACGACAACCACGTTGGCAACGTGGTACTCTACCAACTGAGTTACACCCGCATGCGGCCGATGGCCTGCGGCGATTATCGCAGCTTCGACGTGAACGTCAAGCGAGCGGCCCTCTGGAGTCTTCGCTTCTCCGTCTGTAACGCACGGATCAGGTCCGGTCGTAACCCCCGCGACAAGCACAGTGTTAAGACTTTAAAACATCGTCGGCGGCGGTCTCCGTAAACGTTGCCTTTGAGCAACCGACCGTTGCGCTCCTCGAAGAAACATCGCAACTCTTTTCAAAAAATGCAGTTGCAACATTGCTCATGCGCCTGTGTTGCCGCTGGATGAGGTAAAACCACAACGTTCCAACGGTGGGACGGAAAACACAAGACCGAGGATATCGAAGCCGCCTAACTTTTATCAACCATTTATACTGTAAAGAGTTGCGCGATTCAGAACTAAGCGTTGTCAAGAAAAATGAACGCTCAAAGGACTCTGGCACAGGGCGTGCTTCACAGGTTGATCATCAAACGAATCACCCGCCACCGCAAACGCTGATGGCGAAACGAGTTCAACTACACTTTCCTGCCAGAAAGACACGCCCCATGTACGCACTCACCGCCCGCCTGATGAATGACGAAGCTGGTTTTATCGTCTCGGCTGAACTGGTTCTGGTCGCCACCATCGCAATCCTCGCCATGATCGTCGGCCTTTCGGAAGTCGCCCACAACATCAACGCCGAACTCGAAGACATCGGCTCGGCCTTCGGCAACCTCAACCAGAGCTACCAGGTCCACGGCACCAAAGGCCACAAGGGCTGTGCGAGTGGCAGCAGCTTCTACGATGTGCCGGACTTCTGCGACGGTCAGAATGACATCGGCCTGGAAAACCCGTCGAGCGGCGAATGGATGGGCAACTAACTCCCGCCCTCACCACACTCCATCGCACCCAGGACGCCCACGGTTTCTTAACCGTGGGTCTCTTCATTTCTGCATCGCAGCCAGAATCCCATCCCACAACCGCATCCGCGCCTGCAGCGCGGCGACCGCTGCAACATTCGCCTCAGCGTCCGCGCCGGGTGACCCTTCACACAACCGCGCGAGCAATCGTTTCGCCAGCGGGCCGTGACTGCCGCCATCCACTTCGATGTGCCGGCGAAGATAGTGCAACATCCGTTCGACGCGAACGCCCTGCGGTTCGAGCAGGGGGACCAGCCGCTGGAACATTTCAGGGATAATGTCTTCGCGGCCGTAGAAAAACGCCGCCGCGACTTCGTGCTGCTTTCCGGTTTCAACCACGGTCATCGTGTGGCGAACAAAGTCCCGCGTTGATGGCAGGACGTCGACGCGCTCGATCGCCTCTTGCCAATCCATCCCTTTCCGCAGTCGATCAAGGAATGCGTCGATGGGTGCCGTGTCGGCCCCGACATCGAGCATTGCCTGCCGGTACAGTTCGAAGTGGCTTGCATAGCCGCCGCGGCCGTCTTCATCGGCTTCTTCGCCCAGCACGATTTCCAGAATGAACCGGGCGGATTCCGAATCAGGATTCGGTAACCATGGCGTCGTTGTCCCGGTGACGAGTTGCTGTACGCGCTTCAACAGCGACATGAAGTCCCACACGGCAAAGACATGCTCGCGCATCAGCAGTCGCAACTGCGGAAGCGTCTGCACGGCGGCATACACCGGGTGCGAAAGAAGCCGCTCGCGGATCGTCGCCAGAGATGACGTGGTCATAACGCAATCAAATGATGAAGGAATGGAATGATCGCCGGATTATGGTGCGAAGGTCCGCCATCGACGAATTGGAGGCCGAAAACTCTCAGAGATGGGAAGCGACCGGCGAAGCGTCCCACCCGGGGAATGATTTGACGGCCACTTCCCCTCCCGCTAGGATGCACGATTCCACTGGGGGCGGACCGTCCGCTCTTTCAGACCGGTTCTTTCGACTTGAGAATCACGAAACTCTTGCACCGCCTCAAGTTAGGCGCAGTGCAACTTCGGACAGCGGCGAGGAGCAGCGGAGCGTGTCAGAGATCGTTGTGAAAGATTTTTTGGAAGCGGGTATCCATTACGGGCACCGCACGAGCCGTTGGAACCCGAAGATGCGTCCGTATATTTACGGTCGCCGTAACCTCATTCATATCATCGACATCAAGGAAACCGTCCGCGGTCTCCTGCGCGCCAAGCGATACCTGCAGAAGGTCGCGTCGCAAGGCAGCCTGATTCTCTTCGTCGGCACGAAGAAGCAAGCCGCGGACACCGTCCGTGAGCTCGCCGACAAGTGCGGCATGCCGTACGTCGATTACCGCTGGCTCGGTGGGCTCTTCACGAACTTCCGCACGATTCGCAGCCGTCTCAAGCGGCTCGAAGAACTCGATCGGATTTTCGAATCCGGCGAGATCGAAACCTATTCGAAGAAGCGGCAATCGGCCCTGATCCGCGAACGCCGCAAAATGCACCGCAACCTCAACGGGCTGCGGAAGTTGAACCGGCTGCCCGAAGCGGTGGTCGTCATCGATCCGAAGAAAGAGCACAACGCCGTTCACGAAGCTTCGCTCGTGGGCATCAAGGTGCTGGCGCTGCTCGATACCGATTGCGATCCGGACAAGATCGACCTGCCGATTCCCGGCAACGACGACAGCATCCGTTCGATCAATCTGGTGATGCAGCACCTGACGGCGGCCATCATCGAAGGCCGCGGTTCGCTGCCGGAAGAAACCAAGGACGTGCCGGTCGAAGAACAATACAAGCCGGTGCCGTCGCTGTAATTGGACGGACGACGAAGTTCGCCGACAGCCGCGGGAGGGCGAACGATCGCCACTCCCGCGGTGTCGTTTTGAGGTTGAGAGTGAAGAGTTGAGAGTTAAAGCCGGATCGGGCAGTAACTCATCATCTTTTGAACTCTTAACTCTCGACTCTAAACTCTCAACTTGCATTTGTATCCCAGGAGTTGACTGATCATGGCTGAGATTTCCGCGGCGGTTGTGAAGGCCCTTCGCGACAAGACAAACCTGCCGCTCATGGATGTCAAACGCGCTCTGACCGAAGCCGGCGGCGACGAAGCTAAGGCGATTGAGATCCTCAAGGAAAGCTTCAAGAAGCTGGCGATCAAGCGCGCCGAAAACGCGACCAGCGAAGGCCTCGTCCGCGTGCTGGTGAACGCCGAAGGCACGCGCGGCGTGATGGTTGAGCTGCAATGCGAATCGGCTCCGGTCGCCAAGGCCGAAGACTTCATGTTCCTCGCCGATCAATGTGCGAAGCAGTTGCTCAACGGCCCGGGTGCCGATTCACCCGACGCGCTGCTGGCCCAGAACGCCCCGGATCGCGCTGGCAGTACGTTGAAGACTGTTCTTGAAGAAGTCTTCAACAAGATCCGTGAAAAGATTGTGCTGGCCCGCGTCATCCGCGTGGAAGGCAACGTTGGCGGCTACGCTCACCACGACGGCAAAACCGGCGTGCTGGTGGTCGTCGAAGGTGCAAAGACCGGCGAAGCGGTCGTGAAGGACGTCGCGATGCACGTCGCCGCGCTGCGTCCGGCCGTGACGCTGCCGGAAGAACTTAGCGCTGACGATGTCGCGAAAGAACGGGCCCGGCTCACCGCCGAAGCCAGCGCGAGCGGCAAGCCGGCGAACATCATCGAGAAGATGGTCGATGGCAAAATGAAAGTCTTCTATGCCGAACAGGGCGTGCTCGCCTTCCAGGCGTTTGCCAAGGACGACAGCAAGACCGTCAGCCAGGCGCTCGCCGAATGCGGCCTCAAGCCGGTGAAGTTCATTCGCTGGGTGCTGGGCAACTAGGCCTGAAAGATCGAAGCCCGAGATTCGAAAGCAGTTCGAATTTCTGAATCACGAAACGTGCCATCCTCGATGG
>DASRYX010000029.1:0-6485 GCA_035686985.1 Planctomycetaceae bacterium
CAGATGCACTACACGCCGAACGGTCTGCCCCAGGACGACATCACGCAACTCGGCGTCAACTGGATCGATCCGTCGGAAGTAACCCACGAAGTGTTTACACTCCTCGGCATCGATCAGGAATTTGAGATTCCTCCGAACACCGATGACTTTCCCGTGCACGGCGCCGTGGGCTGGTTCCCGAAGCAGGCGGATCTGCTCGCCATCGTGCCCCACATGCACGTCCGCGGAAAGGGTTTTGAAGCCCGCAGCCGTCGCGGTGATGACACCAAAATCCTGCTCGACGTCCCGCGCTACGATTTCAACTGGCAGCACGTTTACGAGTTCGCAGAACCGCTCAAGCTGGCGGACATCGACAAGCTGGAGTTCACCGCGCGTTACGACAATTCAACACAGAACCCGGCCAACCCCGATCCGTCGCAAACCGTAACGTGGGGTGACCAGACCTGGGAAGAAATGGCCATCGCCTTCTTCGAGATCGCCGTGCCGCGAAACATCCCTGAGGAAGCCGAGCCATCGCGGAACAAGCAGAAGCTGGTCCTGCCCGGCGGAACCGAAGCGCATGCCGAGGAATCGGCGGTCAAGTTCGTCAGCGACTTCTTCACCCGGTTCGACAAGAACAACGACGGCATTGTCGAGAAGCACGAAACCCCGCTGGCGTTCCGGCAGTATGGTTTTCGTCGCTACGACGTGAACAACGACGGCGAACTGAGCCGCGATGAAATTCAGACTGCGGCCGAGCGCCCGCGGCAGAAGCGGTGAGGACTCCGTTGTCGATCTCCCACAGTTTCGGACGTTCGACAGCGTGGATCGTGGATCGTCCCGGCTGGGCATGCCTGGTCTTGATAGCGATCAGCGCGGTCGCTGCCTTGGGTTACATCGCCCCCGAGCGCGTCCGCAATCTGTTCGCGAACCCCGTTATTGCCGCGGAAACTCCGGCAGCCCCCGCGCCCGCACCGAAACCCCGGCCGGATGTCGAAGCCCTCGACCTCACCCGTTCCGATGCCATTCTAGTGATCGAATCGGACTCGGTGTTCACGCCCACGGGAGCCGAGGCGCTGCGGCACATGATCGCGACGCTGGAAGCACTGCCGTACGTCCGCAGTGTCTTCTGGATGGACCGCGTGCCGGTGCTCAACATCTTTGGCTTGCGGGAACCGTTGTTTCCGAAGTCCCACGCCTCGGCCGCGCGGTTCGAGGCCGCCCGTGACAAAGCGCTGCAGCATCCGCTCGTGAAGGGGCAACTTCTCTCGCCGGACGGCCGCACGGTCATTGTGCTGGTGAACTTCGACTGGTTGAACATCACGAGCGATGATGATTGTACAGTGAATCTGCGTCGCGCGGCGGAAACGGCACTCGCCGATTTTCCGGACGTGAAGTTCACCGTCGGCGTCACCGGTCATGTCCCCATTCGCCTCACGATGATGCAGACGCATGAGCGGAATAACGTCAAATTCCGTGTGATCGGTTACAGCGTGGTGCTCGTGATGGCCGCCGTGCTGTTCCGCGGGGTCGTGTCGGTGATTGTCGTTTCGCTCGGACCGGCGCTCGGCATTTTCTGGACGATCGGCTTCCTGAACTTTTTCCAGCTGCAGGACAACCCGTTTAACGACGTGGTGTTGCCTGTAATGCTGAGCCTGATTGGACTCGCGGACGGTGTGCACCTGATGGTGCAGATCCGACGGTTTCAAGGCGCGGGGATGACCGAACGGGAAGCCGCCCGCGCGGGTCTGCAGGAAGTCGGACTGGCGTGTTTTTTGACCGCAATCACCACCAGCATCGGCTTTGCCTCGCTGTCGCTGGCACAGCACGAAATCGTGCGCGAGTTCGGCTGGAGCTGCGTCCTCGGCGTCGGCCTCACTGTCGTCGCTATCCTGATTGTGATCCCGCTGGCATACTTCTCTCCGCCGGCGAAGTTTATGCGACGGATCTTCGGTCGCAAGCTGCTCGGAGTCCGACTCGAACCAGTTGAGCAGCAGGATGGACTTGTTGAGCATCATCTGCATCGCGTGACCTACTTCGTCGATTTGATCCTGCGCCGCCCCAAACCCTTCGCATGGATCGGCATCGCGGTGACCGTAGTCTGCGCCGTGATCGCCATGCAGCTGCGGCCGGATGAGCGCCGGTCAAGTTTCCTGCCGGAAAAGGCCGAGGCGACTAAAGCGTTGCATCAGATGGATCGGGCGCTGGGCGGGCTTGAGTTCTCCGAGGTGCAGATCCGCTGGGACGAAAACATCGCTGCGGATTCTCCGGAAGTCCTGAGCGTCATTTCGCAGATCGACGATCTATTGCAGGCCGAGCCGCTGATCGGGACGCCGATCTCGTTGCGGAGTCTGCTCGATGCACTGCCCGGCGATTCTCCCACGGTCGAACGGACCTCGATGATCGAACTGTTGCCGCCGCCGTTGAAGCGCGCGTTCTATAAGCCGGAAGATCGCTTTGCCACGGTAACCTTCCGCGTGCGGGACATCGGCATCGCACAGTACAGCCCCGTCTTTGAGCGCATGGAACAGGCTTTGAAACACATCACGGCCGATCATCCCGGGTTTCAGCTGTCGCTCGCCGGATCCGCGATTCATCGCTGGCGGGATCTCTACCGGATTGCGCTGGATCTTGGATCGAGTCTCGGCAGCGAAACGTTCATCATCATTTGTGTGCTGGGTGCCGTGTTTCGGTCGGTTCGTCTGGGCCTGATCGCACTCGTCCCGAACATTTTTCCGCTGGTGTTGTGTGCGACGTGGATGGTCTTCACGGGTCAAGCCCTTGAGATTGTCACCGTCTGCTGCTTCACGATCTGCCTGGGGATTGCGGTGGACGACACAATCCATTTCCTCACCCGGTTTCAGGAAGAACTGCCCCGCTCGACCGATCGCAAACAGGCCATTCGCAGCACTTTCGAAGCCGTTGGCACCTCGATGCTGATGACGACGATGGTGCTCGTCGTCGGGTTCTTCACCGTCACCTTCAGCGATATGCGCGACCAGCGGATCTTCGCCACCATGGGGGTCTTCACGATGCTCACGGCGATGATTGGCGATCTGGTGATTCTCCCAGCCCTGCTCGCCATCTATGCGTTACCCACGCCTGCCGAGCGCGACGCGATGCAACAGCCCCCTGTGCGATGACCGTGCACGGTGCAGGCTGACGTCTCAACATCGCAGCGACTGCGAGACAATCCGCTTTAATCCGCTCCGACAACGAGTTGGCACGTAACCTGCACTCGGTGGACGCCAGTTTCTCGCCAGCGGGCTCGCCTGGTTGTCAGTCATTGTGTGAGACGGAAGGAATCGGTCATGGTCTCAAAGTTGCGCACGGTCGGTTGGGTTCTCGCCGGGACGGCTCTCGCACTGACAGTACGCTCTTTGACGCGACGGCCTCGTGAAAGCTTCGCGGGCAAAACTGTCGTGATTTCCGGCGGCAGCCGCGGTCTTGGTCTGGAAATGGCGCGACTGTGGACCGCAGAAGGAGCGCGAGTCGCCATCTGCGCTCGAGACGGCGACGAGATCGCCCGGGCACTCCGTGAACTTTCCACCAAGGGCGGCAACGCATGGGGACGGGTCTGCGATGTCACCAATGCCGCCGAGGTGAATGGATTCATGGACGCCGTCCATCAGCGATTCAATCGCATTGACGTGGTTGTCAACAACGCCGGCGTCATTCAGGTCGGGCCTGAAAATTGCATGACGGCGTCGGACTATGAAAACGCGCTCGCGACGCATTTCTGGGGTCCGTATCACATGATTCAGGCCGCCCTGCCCTTCCTGCGCCGGCAACGCGGCGGCCGCATTGTGAATATCTCGTCGATCGGCGGCCGGATCAGCGTGCCGCATCTGTTGCCCTACTGCACGAGCAAGTTTGCCCTCGTCGGGTATTCCGAAGGCTTGGCGACCGTGCTGGCGGAAGAGGGTATTTCAGTCACGACAGTGACGCCCGGTCTGATGCGCACGGGCAGCGCCCGTAACGCGGAATTCAAGGGGCGACATCGAGCCGAATACGCCATGTTCGGCATCGCGGCCGCGTTGCCCGGAATTACTGTTGATTCCAAGACTGCCGCTCGGCGGATTGTTGAAGCCTGCCGACGGCGGGACCCGGCTCTGTCCGTCTCCTGGTTCAGCGCTCTCGCAAGTCGAGTGCACGGACTCTGTCCGGGACTGACGACAACCGCGCTCTCGCTGGCGCATCCGCATTTGCCGACGGATCCCGATCGCTCGCCAGAGATCCGCAAAGGCTGGCAGTCGGAATCGGCCTGGGCTCCGTCTTGGCTGACCCTTCTCAACGATCAGGCATCCGTTCGCAACAACGAACTGGCCAATGGCAATTGAGCGGGCTGTGTCGTAGCACAGACCTCGCCGTTCTGTAGAATCGATGTGCAGCCGCGGCCGCTTCAGATGGCCGCGGCGTGTGAATCGACTCAACGGAATTCTCCATGATGTCGTTGCGCCTTTCGGTGATTCTTGCGATTGGGTTCACAACGGGCTCTCTCGCCGCACAGGACCACAAACTCTGGGATGGAAAGGTGATGCCGCAGCCATTTGAGCGGCAGCCGTTCCACCGAATTCGCATACCTGCCTGGGTGCAGGACACCATCGGTTGCGGATACACGCTGTCAGGGATGGATACCGCCGCGCGCACCGCGGCTGCGAAGCACGGCGTGACGCTGAGCGAGCTGACTTTCGTCGATCCGTTTTATCCGTACTATGACAGTCAGCTGCTGAAACGCCGCAGCCCGCATGTTCCGCTCGGTCGCCTCGAAAAAGACATCGCGGAATACCAGAAGCTCGGCGTGCGGATTCTCGGAGTCTATCCGCCCACCTTGCAGGGCGAAGTCTACGAATCGCATCCGGATTGGCGTCGCATTGCCATCAAGACGACCGAGATTCCCACGATCGATCTCGAAAAGTATCCGCATGGTGGAATGCTCTGCCCGCTTGGTCCCTACGGGGATTTCATGATCGAAGTGCTCGCGGAGATTCTCGCAAAGTATCCGATGGTTGATGCCTTCAGCTTCGATGGTCTGCATCACGGCGGCGTATGTTATTGCCAGCATTGCCGTCGGAACTATCGCGACGAGACCGGCGGTGAGATTCCGAACGCCGATCTTCATACGCCGGAGTTTCGCCGGTACCAGCACTGGGCCGATCGCCGGCTCGAGGGTCTCGTGCGACGGATGCAGATCCGTTTGAAGGGCATCAAGCCCGATGTCGCGCTGGTCACGTGGAGCACGAACGCCGGTCGATGGGGGCACTTTCTGAGCGTCCCGCGCAACATGCCCACCCGCATGAACCTGCTGTTCGACGCACCCGACCAGGAATTCTGGATGGACGAATCGAACCGCGGCAACACGATTCTTCCCGCCTTCACCAACGTCTACCTGTGGGCCGTGACCGATCACCGTGTCGGCTTCAGCGAACCGTACCTGATGAGCCACGGCAACCCCTACGGCAAAGACAGTTTTCCGCCTGCGGAGATTGAACGCCGTATGCTGCTTGCGCTGACATATGGAGCGTCGCCGAGCATTGCCGTCGCCCAGCCGCCGCGATTGCAGACCGAACTCTACCGCTGCATGGATGAAGTTCAGCTGCGCAAGCCGTGGGTCACTCACAAGGCTCCGGAGCGCTGGGCGGCATTACTGATGAGCGATAACACCCGCACGTTCTACGCGCGCGATGCGGGACAAGTCGAAACACGATATCTCTCAGCGGTCCTCGGTGCGTTTCGAGCGTGTGTCGAGGAACATCTGCCGGTGACGGTGATCAATGACTGGAACCTGAATGCGGAGGATCTCGCGAAGTACCGGGTCCTCATCTTGCCCAACGCCGCATGCCTGGATCAGCGGCAAGTCGCGGCGATTGATGAATTCGTCCGCAACGGCGGCGGTTTGGTCGCGAGCCTGGAGACTTCGCTGTTCGACGAGTTCGGCGATCCACGCTCCAACTTTGCCTTAGCCGATGTACTCGGCATCGATTACCGCGGTCCGGTGACGAACGGGCCCGCGAGCAACGAGCTCGATGTGAATTTCGCGATTAGCCTCGGTCCTGATTACTGGGAGAAACGCAAAGGCATTTTTGATTTCCGGCAGGACGTGGATTCGTTCCTGAATACCGGCAAAATGCGGACCTATGTGGGACCCGAGCCGGTGACGTTCAAAGGGGCGGCGGTGCGGGTCGCCGCGCGAGAAGGCACTCGTGTGATCGGTTCGCTACAGGGCAAAGAAGCGTCGTCTCAGCCCACGCCGGCGATTGTGACACGTGAGCACGGCAAGGGCCGCGTGGTGTCGCTCGTCGCGGGCTTCGACGCCGCGTATTACCTGTATGCCTACCCATATCAGCGGCTCGTGTTGAAGCATGCGATTCAATGGGCCGCGAACTCACCGCCGCCGATCGACGTCGTCGCCCCGATGTGCGTCCACACGACGATCATGCGACAGCAACACGCCGGTCATGGTCGACTCGTCGTGCATCTTTTCAATGACATCAACACGACAGGTG
>DASRYX010000030.1:0-5349 GCA_035686985.1 Planctomycetaceae bacterium
CATTAACCCCGCTCTTGGTCGCGTCCTGCCGCCAATGCAGTGGGCGAGTGTAGTCCTGAAACTGGTCATCCACACCGAGAACGACGTACTCGCGCAGCTCGCCGAGAAAGCCTTCGCGAATCAACTCCGTCACACGCTGCCCCAGCGTCAGGCCGAACGGGCTCGGCACCAGCATCGCGACTAGATTCGGATTGGCTGTGGAAGCCGCCTGCATCGTGCGGGCTTCGTCGAGGTTGCGGGCCATGCGGGCTTCGGTCAGCACATGTTTCCCGGCTGAAAGGGCGGCACACGTGACAGCGGCGTGCAGATCCGGCCAGGTGCCGATGACGACGGCATCGATCGCCGGGTCTGCAACGAGGGCTTCCCAGGACAGGAACTGACGGGGAATTCCATGCAAAGCGGCCGCTTTGGCAGTGGATTCCGCGGAGCTGTTGACCACACCCGCGAGTTCGACACCCCGAATCGCCCGCAAACCGGGGATGTGCCGCACCCGTGTGTTCTCGCCCGCTCCCACAATCCCGACACGAATCATTCCATTGAGTCCTTGGTGTACCGACGCGACCTTCAACGCGTAAAGTCCCCGAGTGTAGCCGCCTCGCCGCCCGCATGCGAGCAGTCGCGAGGCTCAATTCAGGGGGAAGGCCGCTTCCACCCGCGATCTCGGCCGCGGGTTTCGCCAGAGACTGTGCCGAAGGGCCAGCCGATGCACGACATCCGTGCGCAAGCCGATATTGTCGAGGCACTTAAAGCTTGACCACCGTCCGACTGCGTACTGTACGAGCACTATTTCGACTGGAGCGGGAAGTCGAGCACCTGAGCCCGGGAACCCACGTCGACCGTCAGTTCCGACTTGGAGTTGTACTTCGCCGGAACCTTTTCCTTCGACTTCGGCGCATCGGGATCGGCCGTGGTGATCTCGACACGCATCGAGCCGACCAGCGCTCCGGAAGCGCTGGCGGAGTAGAGCATCTCATATTTACCGGCTTCGTCGGTCCGGCCGAACGCAGTCCGGCCACCGGCGACGGGAATGAAGCGGACGGTGGCATCGGGCAGCGGTGCGCCGTCCAGCGTGACGGTGCCGCGAACGGCTCCCAGTTCGACTTCGCTTTTCCGACAGCCGACAATGATCGACAGCGTCAGAAGAACGACAAGCCCCAGCGGACGGGCGAAACTTCGCATTGAGCCAGACTCTCCGTTAGAAGTCGCCGACCGTATTTCCATCATCGACCCCCAGCAGGAACGCGAAGACGGAGTTCACAGCGCTGGTCCCGAACGTGTGAGAAATGTTTTCGCTGATGAACCTCACGGCTCCGTCGCCCATCAGGAAATGAACGCCGCCCGTATGCAGGCTGGAAAAGCCCCGCCGATGGGTCGGGTTTGCTCCGGGTTCCTTGGGAGCATTCATCGGTCGCCACCCCACGGCGAATTGATTGACCATGCCCTGATCTTCCGCACTCGCCGCCTCGCCGGAGCCGCGTTGACCCCACAGACATGCCGCCCGGTAATCCACGCCCTTCATTTCCCAGCAGCGCTCGCCAATCGCGATCGTGTTACTCGTGCCGTCGGTGATGTTGGACATGCGTCGAATTCCCGGCGCCACCGGCGGGGATGTCGCGCCGGGACCGCTGCTGCCTCCGAAGAAGCCGTTGTTGAAGCTTGTGCTGGAGGTCGGATTGCCCAAGGCGTTTCGGAACGAGTAACTGCCGTTGCTCGCCACGTAGTTGCTGGTCGGAACGTTCGCACTGCCGCCACCGGTGATGCTGAACGCGATCTGGGTGTTCAGCTGCGGGCCAATGTCTGACGGGCAACGGAAGACGGCGACCGGCTGCTGGATAAGGGCTCGTTTCACCGGATCGCTGATGGCCTGCGTCATGTTGAACTGACCAACGCCCATCGCGTTGTACGTATTCGCCTGATCCAGATACGGTGCGAGAAACGCGCTCCAGCCCCAGTTGTTGAACGCCCCCGTCGTGATCCCGGCTCCCGTCTGGTGGATCACACCGGGCGGAAACAGGTTGAATGTATCGTGATAGTTGTGGAGTGCGAGCCCGAGTTGCTTCAGGTGATTGCGGCATTGTGTGCGTCGCGCCGCCTCACGCGCCTGCTGCACCGCCGGGAGGAGCAGGGCGATCAGAATCGCGATAATCGCGATCACGACCAGGAGTTCAATCAGCGTAAAGCCGGGCCGACGGACGCGCATCGAGAACCTCACTCAACGAATTTCGAAGATGATGATGAAAGCGATCTAGTGGGCGAATGCCCAGCGACAGAAAGGACTTTGTCGCAATGGAACCGCCGTTCGACTGCCGCCGACACTGCGTCTCCATCAACAATCTCCCTGACGTTGGTGAAGTCCCCGCGGTTTCTCAAAAAAAATTGCACAAAACTGAAATCGGGGGCGACCGCGCGAGCTGCAAGACTCCATCGTGGTCTTCGCACGCATTCCTATCATCTAGTTAAATCATGACTTGTGACGTAGAAGCCCGTACGATGGCGAACATGACTCACGTCGATGTCCGGTGATTCCATGATCGCGCCGAAACTGGCGCGGGGAATTACAGACGTATCTGGAGAATGACTTACGGGCCGATTGTCCCTCGCGTGGCCACATGCGTTGGGCGGTCGCCGGGGAGCGCCTTGTGGATGGCGGACTGTTCGCGTCGCTCATCGTTAAGAACGATCGACGCCTGTTGCGGTACATTATCACTCTCGTTCCCCGGCACAGCGATGCGGAAGAAATCCTGCAGCGCACCGCGACGGCCTTGTGGGAGAATTTTGATCAGTATGACACGACCCGCGAGTTTTACCCCTGGGCTTCGCGGTTTGCTTATTTCGAAGTGCTGAAGTTCCGTCGGGATCACGCGCGCGAGCGACTGATTTTTCGTGAAGATGTCCTGGAGCAGTTGGCGGAAACCCGGTCCGCGCTGGATGAATCGCTGGAAGAACGGCGGGAAGCTTTGTTGTTGTGTTTGAACCAGGTGGTCGCGCAGGACATGGAACTGTTGCGTCGACGGTATTGCAGTCCGGAAACGATCACCTTGCTGGCCGAGGAACTCGGTTTGACCGCCAAATCGCTTTACCGACGGCTCGACCGGATTCGCGACCGGCTGATCGAATGCGTGAATCGTCGCATCGCGGCGAGAACCGTGAGGGAATAAATCGTGGCTGACGGAACGCCGGAACTCACATCGCGATATCTATTTCGACAAGCCGTCGATGGTGCGCTGACGTCCTCGGAGTTCGCGGAACTCGAGCAACGTCTCGCGGCGGATCCGGCGCTGCGGGAAGAGTACGTTCGCTTTGTTGATCTGGAAGCCTGTCTGCAGGAAGAACTGAGTCACCGCTCCGAGAACGCTCCGATCTTGGTTCCACAGCCACAGCGCGCCTGGCCGGGTGTGCTTGGGTTAATTGCGGCCACCGTCGCCTGCGTGCTATTGGCGTTGAACCTGATCCCACGGCGCGTCGACGTCGTCGAACAACATCCCACACCGATCCCGGAATCACCGGCGTATTATGTGGCCGCACCGTTACAAGGTCTTCCCGATGTGGCTGTCGTCACCTCGATGCAGGGTATAACGCAAACCGAATTGCGCGGACAACTGGAAGTCGGCACACGGCTGAAATCCGGGATCGTTAAACTCACCGAGGGGGAACTGCAGCTCGATTTCCTCGGTGGAGCGCGTGTGCTCGTCCAGGCTCCCGCGGAGTTGCACATGATCTCGAATTCCGCCGCGTCCTTGGTGAGCGGAGCCGTCGGGGTGCGTGTTGCGCATGCGCAGAAGAATTTCGTGCTGAACGCGCCGGATGTCGCGGTAGTGGACCTCAGCACCGAATTCGCCGCGAGTGTGGATGCTGACCGCCACACGCAAGTTCATGTCTACTCGGGCGAGGTGGAAATCTCGCTGCTGGGCGATGATGGCAACACGCTGCTGAGTCAGCGATTATCCGAGCGGGGAACGGTGCAGGTTGATCCCGAGGCGCGACTGTTTACCACACTGGCGGCCCCGACGGCCGCATTGCCGCGGGTGCGTGAAGCCGAGCGCAACGATCTCGCCGTGACGACCGCATATGTGCAGCAGATTCAGCAGTCGCATCCCTATCTGTACTGGCGGTTTGAATCCATGGACGACGGCATCGTCCGTGATGCTTCGGGAAATGGATTTGATGCGACCGTGGTCGCGAGCGGGGATGATACTCAGGCGATACGTACGGTCAACGGCGCGCTGGAGTTTGTTTCCAGTCCCGGGCCGCGAAGCCTGGTGACGACAAAGCCCGTACCCCATTTCAATAACGGCGATTTCAGCATCGAGTTGTGGGTGATGCCGGCGGAACTTTCCCAGGCAGTGGTCATGGGCGTTCTACTGCCCGGCGACGGTCCCATCCCGATGCACCTCAATCTGATCGAACTCGCTCACAACACGGCACTGGTGCATCAACCAGGGGTGATCCGGTTCCTCCATCGTCAACCGGCACGACAGCTGGGCGGTTACAATCTCTTCTCGCAGGACATCTGCATCCCGGGGACGTGGACCCACGTCGTGGCGACCAAGACCGTCGAAGAGTTGAAGCTGTATGTGAACGGTCAGTTGTTGCGGACGGTGTCCGGTCCCGGAACCGGCGCTGGCGATGATCTCAGCTATAATCTGATGCTGGGGCAACTGAGTCCGACGAGCAAAACGCGTCAGTTCAATGGATGGATTGATGAAGTCGCGGTCTACCGCCGTGTCCTTCCCGCCGCGGAAGTGTCCCGGCATTACTGGTCGATCATGACGCCCAGACCGGTGACCGCCGCGCTGTAAGCTGCACAGCATCCGGTGGTCGCCTTTACGCACCCGTTTCAGCAGCATTGATTGATGTCCCCGCGAATCATGGAGCAGTGAGCCGGATGATGCAGGTGGCCCGAGCGTTGGGACCGATGGCGTTACTGGTCGCGGTCATCCCGTTATCAGCAGCGGCGGCAGACCGCGTGCGGTTCAACGAACAGATCCGGCCGCTCCTTTCCGATCGGTGTTTCGCGTGTCACGGCCCGGATGGGAAGCGGCGGGAAGCGGACCTGCGGCTGGACGTGCGCGAACACGCCATCGGGATGGGTGACGGTCCGCAGGGAATCGTGCCGGGAAAACCGGAGGAAAGTCCGGTCTGGCAGCGAATCACGGCGACCGATCCCGACCTGCAGATGCCGCCGCCTTCAGCAAAGAAGCCGAAATTCACCGATGCGGAATTGCAGTTGCTGCGACGCTGGATCGAGGACGGAGCGGAGTACGAAGGTCACTGGGCGTTCTTGCCATTGAAAGCGGTGACGCCGCCGACAGAAGCGACCGTGCCGCATCCGATCGATGCGTTCATTCG
>DASRYX010000031.1:0-6232 GCA_035686985.1 Planctomycetaceae bacterium
AGCACGAGCGTCGACGGGCGGTAGCCGTCATCGCGGCGGGCTTCCCAGACGATTCGACGCACGGCATCGACCGCCACGCGAATGACCACTGGTTGCGTGTCGTCCGGCGATTGCAGTTCTCCTTGCGTCCGCACGAGCAGATGTTGCGGTTGCGCATCGAACGGCGACTCCGCCGCGGCGCGATAACCGACGGCCTCACCCGCCAGCCGGTCACCGCCGAAGAACTCGACGTAACTCTCCGGCACGGCTGGAGGAGATTGATGCCGGTCGACAATCCATTGCACGGGATTGTTTGCATCGAACAGATCGCGGTTCGCCAGTTTCGGCACCGCGGCCGCGTCGTTCCAGTCCCGAATCTCCGCGTCGACGGCAACGCTACCATCACGGAAGACGCCGAAATATCGTTCGAGCGCGAACGCTGCCGGGCTGAAAGTCAAGACGATCAGAAGCAAGGCACCAGAAACGCATCGCCTACGGAGCCAATTGACCCGCGGGTCGCACATGGGCTCCCTTTCGTTGTTGAAGCGTGTCGCCGAGATCGGCCCGCGCCTGCTCGGCCACTTGCGTCAAGCGCTCGACGATCTCCGGATGTTGAGCGGCGACATCACGCTGTTCGCCCACATCCTCGTCGAGATTGTACAAGCCCTGCAGTGTTTTCGTTGGCTGGACTTTCCCCGGACGACCGTCGCTGCCGGGTTCAGGAACCGTGATGTACGGATGCGCAAAATGCAGCTTCCACGGGCCGCTCCGCACCGCGTGCAGTTCCTGCCCCCAATAGAACGAGTAGCTTTCGCGCGGCGATGCCACCGGCGTCGGCGAGAAGAAGACCGGGGCGATATCCACGCCATCGATCTTATGCTGCGGCAAATCGGCGCCCGCGAGTTTCGCGATCGTCGGCAGCAGATCGATCGTGGCGGCCATCGCGTTGGTTTCGGTCCCCGCGGGAATCCGGCCGGGCCAACGCGCGACACAGGGGACACGCACGCCGCCTTCCCACGCCGTGCCTTTGCCTTCCCGCAGTGGTCCGGCCGAACCGGCGTGATTGCCATACGACAGCCACGGCCCGTTGTCTGACGTGAAGATCACGAGTGTCCGCTCATCAATGCCACAACGCTGCAGCGCGTCGAGAATCTGACCGACGGACCAGTCGATTTCCTGGATCACGTCGCCGTACAAGCCGCGGCCACTGCGATCATGGTGTTTTTCGGACACAAACAGCGGGACATGCGGCATTGCGTGCGGCACATACAAAAAGAAGGGTTGCTGCTGCGACGCCTCGATGAACTGCACCGCCCGCTGCGTGTACCACGTGACGAGTTGCGTCTGATCGGGGTTATGTTCGATGACGCGGTCGCGCTCAATCAGTGGCAATTCGGGAAACTTCGCCGTCGGATGTTTCGGCCACATGTCGTTCGAGTACGGCAAGCCAAAGTAGTTGTCGAAGCCGTGTCGAGTCGGCAGAAACTGCGGTAAGTGTCCGAGATGCCATTTGCCGAAAATCGCGGTGGCGTATCCGCGCGGCTTCAGGACTTCCGCGATCGTCATTTCGTCGTCATGAATCCCGTGCTTCGCTTGCGGTCCGAGTGCCCCCTGAATGCCAATGCGGTTGGGATAGCAAGCGGTCAGCAACGCTGCGCGCGAAGCGGAACAGACTGCTTGAGCGACGTAAAAACTCGTGAGCTTCCGGCCTTCCTTCGCCATACGATCGAGGTGCGGCGTGGGATTCTTTCCGCCGAAAGGGCGGATGTCCCCATAACCGAGGTCATCCGCGTAGATGATGACGAAGTTCGGCGGATCTGCCGCCAACATCGAAGTCGCCGACAGCAACAGGGCGCTGAGGGCTGCCGAACATCGCAACAAAAAACTCATGGTTCAGAGCTCCGTCACCGTGGCGCGAAAAGTTTCGAATTCGATGACATCGCCGAGCGCGAGTTGTTTCCGGCGGCGGGTTTCAACGACACCGTTCAGGCGGACCATTCCTTCCTGAATCACGTACTTGGCCTGGCCACCGGTGCCGGTCCAGCCTTCGCGCTTGAGGAATTGCTCGAGCGTAAACTTCTCTCGCGGCGTAGCGACATCTTCGGGGGGTGATTCATCCATGCCGTTATCGTGCCAGATGCGGCGAGCCTCGCCAAGCAACCTCAATCCCCGATTTGCAGCGTCCACAGCACGCCTTGCTTCACCAGCGTGCGGTATTCCGGGCGTTGCCAGTGTTCGTGAAAGTGCAAGCCCGAGAATCCGAACGAGCGGCCGTCGTCGGGACGGTCCCACGCCCAGGAGACCGACTGCGGCTGACCGTCGATGTCAATCTGCAGCAGCGGTTGCGGTGCGGGTTTCACGGCGGGCTGTTTCAGCGCGAAGTAGAATTCGTCACGAATGGTGATCGGGCTGATCCCGCGGGTGATGGGATGCTCTCCGACCGGTGTGAGCTTTGTTTCCAGCACACGGTATTGGCGATCCGGGCCGCCGTGGCACAGGCCGAACAGCGCGGTGAAATTCGCCACCGGTTCGGCCGTGCGTGTTCCCATTCCCCAGTGCAGCACGGTGAAGCCGCCGCGTCGTTCCGCCAACCGCTGCAATGCCTTCCACCGGGATTCCTCGGCGGAACACCATTTCGCTCCCTCGGAACGAAACAGCACGATGCCGTCGGAGCCATCCAACAGTTCCGGTCCATCGGCCCAGATGTCGTCCGCAATGACCGTCCGCAGGCTGACATCTTTCCGCTCCTGCAGCAGTTCGTGCAGAATCTTCAGCCCGGCGACGTATTCGTGCGTCTGTGGCGGATGACCGTCCGGATTGCCCGCGATGAGCAACAACCGCTTCGGTGCGTCGGCGGCGAGGATACAAGCAGTGACTGACGACATTATTCCGGCCGCGCACAAGAGTATTCGAAGGTAGTGAGTTCGCATGGGGATGCCGTCCGAAACGAGGCTACGGGGGTCGCCGATGAGATTGTCTTGTACGCCGTCGCGACGTGCGCTGCAAACTTCCAGGCCCCCCCTCACCCTAACCCTCTCCCTCCAGGGAGAGGGGACCGGAGGCGGACCATTGCCGTGGATTCTGCCGGGGACCTATAATCAGGGGTTGATGTCGGTTCCCGCGCTGGAAGCCCGCCTCGAATTGTCCCGCCTCACAGTCCCCGAAGTTCCTCGGAAGGTGTGTCATGCATCGATGGAGTTTGCCGATTGCGGCTTGCGTGTGTCTGTCCACTCTCGCAGCGATGGCGGCGGCTCCCAGCGGTGACTGGCCGCAATGGCGCGGTCCCGGCCGTGAAAACAAAAGCGGCTTCAAGGGCATCAACACCGACTGGAACGCCAACCCGCCCAAACTGCTCTGGCAGACCGAAGGCATGGGCGGCGGCTACGCCAGCGTTTCGGTGAAGGGCGACCGGCTTTACACCACCGGCAACCATCCCGACGGTCAAAACGTCGTCGCGGTCGATCTGAAATCGAAGAAAGTGCTGTGGAAGCAGCCGATCACCAGCCAAGTCCCCAAGCACGGTTACGACGGTTCGCGCTGCACGCCGACCATTGATGGCGACCGCCTGTACGCCGTGTCGTCCAACGGTGGGATTGCTTGCCTGAACGCGGCGGATGGCAAGGTCCTATGGCAGCATGATTTCAAAGAGTGGGGCGGCAAGATGATGTCCGGCTGGGGCTTCTCCGAGTCCCCGCTCGTCGACGGCGATCACGTCCTCTGCACCCCCGGCGGCAGTGATGCGATGATTGTCTGCCTCAATAAGAAAGATGGCTCGGTCGCATGGAAAGCCGCGGTGCCGGACTTCGGCGAGGCGGGCAAACCCGGTGCCGGCTACTCATCCATCGTGATCAGTGAAGCCGCGGGGGTGAAACAGTACGTGACCCTTGTCGGCCGCGGAACGATCGGCGTCCGCGCGAGTGATGGTAAACTTTTGTGGACCTACAACCGCGTCGCTAATGGAACCGCGAACATTCCGACCTGCCTGGTTTCCGGCGACCATGTCTTCACCTCAAGCGGTTACGGCGACGGCGGGTCCGCGCTGCTTAAGCTGACGAAAGCCGGCGACGGCGTGAACGTCGAAGAAGTGTATTACCGTCGCAGCAACGAACTGCAGAACCATCACGGCGGAATGGTGCTCGATGGCGATCTGATCTACTTCGGGCATGGTCACAACAAGGGCTTCCCTGTCTGCGTGGATTTGGCCACCGGTAAAACGATCTGGGAAGCCTCCAAGGAAAGCCGTGATATCGGCAACGGTTCAGCAGGGGTGACGTATGTCGACGGCCACCTCATCTTCCGTTATCAAAACGGTCCCGTCGCCCTCATCCAGGCCACGCCGGACGGCTTCCACTTCAAGGGAAGCTTTAAGCCGGAAGTCATCGAACGCGAAGGCTGGTCGCATCCCGTGGTCGTCGACGGCAAGCTCTATCTCCGCGAGCAGAATCACCTGATGGTGTACGATATCGCTGCGAAATGATGAACATGGAAGAGACCCAGGGTTGGGAACCTCTGGGCTTCCTTGACCGCTGAACTCTCCACTTTCAACTCTTCACTTCTTGAGACCTACACCATGCTGCGCTCCTGCCTGTTCACCGTCGTTGCCCTTCTGCCGGTCGCGAGTTTCGCTGCGGAAACCGTTCCCGTGGAACCAGAGGGCATGAAAGTGCTCTTCAACGGGAAGGATCTCACCGGCTGGGATGGTGATCCGCGGTTGTGGAGCGTCAAGGAGGGCGTGATTCACGGTGAAACGACCGATGAGAATGCCACTAAGGGCAACACGTTCCTCATCTGGAAAGAGGGCACCGTCAAGGATTTCGACCTGCGGCTGTCGTTCCGCTGCAACGCCACCAACAACTCCGGCATTCAGTACCGCTCGAAGCACATCACCGACGGCAAGGTCGGCAACAACTGGGTGGTCCGCGGGTATCAGCACGAGCTCCGCAACGAGATCAAGTTCCCGAATACTTCCAGTTTCATCTACGACGAAGGCGGCAGCCGCGGCCGCGTTTGCCTCGTTGGTGAAAAAGCCGTCGCCGATGCCGAAGGGAAGAAGACCGTCGCCGATGAAAAGCTGATCGACGAAGCCGGGTTCGCGAAGCTCTTCAAGCTTGATGACTGGAACGACGTGGTGATCCGCTGCAAAGGGAATCACATTCAGCACTATTTGAACGGCCAGCTCGTGCTGGACTTCACCGACGGCGATGCGAAGCGCGCCCTCAGCGAAGGCGTCATCGCCGTGCAACTTCACGCCGGCAAGCCAATGTGGGCGGAATTCAAGAACATCCGCCTCAAAGCGCTGGACTGATTTTGTACGTCGAGACAATAAGCAGGGGCGCACCGCGTCAGCGGTAGCCCCTGAATCACACGCTCAGAACGGGGGCTTCCTGCGGTGCGCCCCCGCCACCCCGAGCGTTTCGATCAATGCGCGTTCGCGGGCAGGTCCAGCAGATAGACCTTCGAATCATTTCCCATCACGGCGAGCTGCTGCCCGGACGGTGAATAGGTCATCGAATACAGCACGATGCCCGGGAATTTGTGCTGGAAGACCGGTTGGCCGCCGCCGATGTCCCAGACGTTGACGTTCCCCGCATACCCGACCGACGCCAGTTTGTTGCCCGCGGGGTTGAACTCCACGCGGTAAATGTCATCCTTGTGCCCCGTCAGCGTCTTGATCGCCGCCGCGGTGTTGAAGTCCCATAGGTAGATCTTGCGGTCGAGTCCTGCGGCGGCCACCATCTGCCCGTTCGGACTCAAGGCAACGGAGTACACCGCGTCTTCCGGGCCGCTGAATTTGCGGACTTCGCTGCCATCGTCTGTCTTGTACACGCGGACGGTCTTGTCGCCGCCGGCCGTCAGAATGAATTGCCCGTCCGCGGTGAAGAGCAGGTTATAGATTGCTCCGCCTTGCGCGGCGAACGTGCGGATGTTCTGGTTATTCGTCGTATCCCAGATCTTCACCGTCTTGTCATTCGAAGCGGAAGCAACCAGCTTCCCCGCCGGATGAAACGCGACCGAATACACCTGCGATTGATGCCCCGTCAGCGTCGCCGTCGCTGCCGCTGAGGCAATCGCCCAGCCCCGCAGGGAACCATCCGACGCCGCGCTGTACGCCGTCCGATTATCGTTGGCGAACGTCAGGGACGTAATCGCCGCGGCATGACCATCCGTCGTCTGCACCGAATCCTGGGACGGCGGCTGTGCGGGCGCGGGATTCGGCGGCGTGGGATCATACCCGCGGATCAGGTTGTCGCTC
>DASRYX010000032.1:0-9550 GCA_035686985.1 Planctomycetaceae bacterium
GATCGATCTCCTCGGCAATCGCGCCGCGATAAAACCCGTTGCGGCCCTGTTCGGCGATGATGCGATACGACTTCGCGAGTTCCGGCAACGCAACGATTTCTCCAAACGCCGGGGCTTTTCCGCCGGGCAGATAGACCCGCGCGGAATCGGGCCATTTCGCGAGTTCTTTCTGCGAGGATTTCCAGTTGGAGGCAATGACTTCCGAAACCGGATAGCCCTCTTCCGCCGTGGTAATCGACGGCGCGAGCAAGTCTGCCAGGCGCTTTGTGCCGAAGCGCGATGATAGTTCGTGCCAGCCGTCGACACATCCGGGGACGGACCACGAGAGCGGCCCCGTCGTCGGGATTTCCTTGAGATCCTTATCCGCAAAGACTTGCCGTGTGATCGACTGCGGACTCCGTCCGGAAGCATTGAGACCGTAGAGCTTTTGCGTCTTCGCATCCCAGACGATCGCAAACAGGTCGCCGCCGATGCCGCAACTCATCGGTTCTACAACGCCGAGCATCGCGTTCACGGCGATGGCAGCGTCCACAGCGTTCCCACCGGCGCGGAGCACATCCAGCCCGACTTGTGCGGCGGCGGGGTGGCTCGTCGCGACGAGTCCGTTGCGGGCCAGGACCACCGAGCGGCCCTGGGCGGGCATGCCGGTCGGGCGGTCGTACTCCGCAGCGGAACTGGACGTGAGCATCGATCCCCCCAACACCAGCGCGATGACGGTCCGCATGACATTCTCCCTTCACATTGTGTGACGATGAATGTATGCGGCGCGCGGGAAGATGGGAACCGTGGCCGTCGGTCGAATTAAGAACGGCGATCATTTCGCATGGGCGATGCAGTACAGATGCTTGCTCGACCGGATGAATAACGCACCGTTCGCAGCGGCCGGGGTCGCGCTGAAATCCTCAGTGTCGGCCGTCACCCGATTCGATGAGAGCTGCTCGAACTTGCGGCCCAGCTTCACGACGAACGCTTCGCCGTTGCGAGCAACGTAGTAAAGCTTGTTATCGGCAATGATCGGTGAGCCGTAATCCTGCCCGCCCATGCCCCCGCGTCCACCGCCGAAACCACGGCCGCCGCCGGGAGGACCGCCCCGCTCCGGAGCTGCAGCCTCAGCGCCGGAGCTTGCGAGACGGGACTGATACACGCGCTCGCCGGTCTTGGCATCCACGCAGTTCACGACTTTGTTCGCGATGAAATACAGCAGCCCGTTGTGCACGACCGGGGTGCCGATGCGGTTGTTGTCACGACCCGTCCACACGACATGCGTCTCGCTCACGTCATCGGTTCCGCCGGCTCGCACAGCGAGCGATCCACCGCCACGGCCTTCCACGCCGAAGACCACATCGCCGTCCGCAACCACGCTGGAACAGAACGAATCGGTGCTCAGCCCGGGGCAATACCACCGCAGCTTGCCGGTTTCCGGATTCAATCCCCAAATTTCATTCGGCACACCGAGGACGAGGTCTGTCCGCTGTGCATCGACCGGCACGAGCACCGGCGTTCCCCAGGTGGAGCCGAGGCCGCCCGCTTCCTGCTTCCAGACGATCTTGCCGGTGTCTTTCTCCAGGCCGAACAGCGTCTCGCCTTCTGCAGATGCCGTAATGATCACGATGTTCTTATACAGAACCGGACTCGACGCCGAGCCCCAGCCGCGGGGATCCGAACCGGTGCCGACGCCGGTCTGCCAGAGCTGGCCACCATCCATATTGAAGGCGATCGCGCCGGTTTTGCCGAAGAACGCGTAGATCCGCTCACCGTCGCACGCCGGGGTATGCGAGGCATAGCCGTGCTCGGCGAACATGCCGCCGTATTCATCTTCGGGCAGAACGGCGGCAACGGATTTGTCCCAGATCGTTTTGCCGGTCTTGCGGTCCAGGCAGATCAGGTGGCGCTTGAGATTCTTCTGATCACCCCGTTCGCGGCGCTCGGTGCCGTAACCGCTCCAGCAGGTGATGAAGACTTTGTCGCCGACGATAATCGGACACGATGACCCCGGCCCGGGCAGGGCGATCTTCCACTTGAGATTCTTGTCCGCGGACCACGATTCGGGCACAGGTTCCGTATCAGTAGTAACACCAGACCCGTTCGGCCCCCGAAACCGCGACCAATCCGCCGCTGACGACAACCCCGGCCATCCGACGACCGCAGCGGTGCTCAATCCCCAACCGAGAAACTGTCGTCGTGAGGTCATAACTGACTCCTGTGCCGGATGTGACCAGCGAAAAACACGAAAAGAGCGCGAAACGGAGATCGGTCGCCGGGAGTATAACCCGCGCCGACCGGACAAGTTTCGCAGATCAACCTGAATCGCCGATGAATCGGTCCGCCGCTGCCCCCTTCCTCAAGGATGGATCGCTCGGTAAAGTAGCGCTCTCCGCGACGGTTCCGTCTCGCGTCCATTTCTCCTGACGAAAGCGTGATCCATGTCCCGCATCTCTTTGGTGATGATTCGCTGGACGCTGCCGGCCCTGCTTTGCCTCACGTGGTGCTCCGCCGGGTTGGCGCAAACGGTGGCCCGCTGTGGCAATGGCTGGCTGGAGAAAGTGGATGGCACGCTCGTGCTGCATCTCAAGGGGACGCCGTATGAAATCGGGTATCAACACGGAGCCTTGCTGAAAGAACACGTCCGTCAGAACCTGCACACGCTGATGGTCGAGAAAGCCGGGGGACATACGCTGGTGGAAGTGGGGCCATTGAAGCTCACACCGCGGGCGGCGATCGACACGATCATCAAGATTCAGGAACCGCATGTCGACAAGCGGTATTGGGACGAGCTCCAGGGACTCGCGGATGCCGCCGGGGTGCCGCTCAAAGACGCCCAGGCAGCGAACTTCATTCCCGAACTGTTTCACTGTAGCGGCTTCGCGTTGGCGAAGTCGGCAACGCTGAACGGAACGATGCTGCACGGCCGCGTGCTGGATTACGCCGTGGACTGGGGTCTGCAGGATCACGCCGTGGTGATGGTGGTCGAACCGGAAGGCCGCTTGCCCTGGGTGAATGTGAGCTACGCCGGGTTCATCGGTTCGGTGACCGGGATGAATGCCGCGAATATCTCGGTCGGCGAAATGGGCGGCGGCGGCTTGGGCCACTGGGGCGGCCGTCCGATGTCGCTGCTGGTGCGGGAAACCCTCGAAACGGCGGACTCGCTCGACAAGGCGATCAGCGTGTTCCGCGATGGTCCCCGCACGTGTCAGTACTATTATGTGATCGCCGATGGGGAGACCAACGAAGCCGTCGGCATGGAAGCCTCGTGGGATGTCTTCACCGTCATCAAGCCGGGCGACACGCATCCGTTGTTGCCCACGCCGGTGAAGGACTGCGTGCTCCTCTCCGCGGGGGATCGGTACAAAGAACTCACGAAGCGCGCCGGCGAAGGTCATGGTAAGTTCACACCGGAAGCCGCACTCAGGTTGATGGAGCGCCCGGTGGCGATGAAGTCGAACCTGCACAATGTCCTGTTCGAACCGCAGACGACGCGCTTCTGGGTCGCGAATGCGTCGTCGGACAAGCGGCCGGCCGCCGAACAGCCTTATCAAGCCTATTCCCTGAAGGAATTACTGGCTCGTCGCCCCGCTCCGGGCAGCCCGACATTGCCCATGGGGGACCGGACCGCGGCCAAGTAGCCATCTTCCGACCGGTGGCTATACTGTGCCGTGTTCTCGCAGTTCCTTATGAGAAAGTCGCAGCGATGGCCGAGAGTTCGAGACCCGCGGTGGGTGACAAAGCCCCCACGTTCACCCTGCCCGCGTACCCCGCCGGCAAGATCAAGCTGAGTCAATTTCAGGGCGAAAAGTTCGTCGTCCTCTATTTCTATCCGAAAGACGACACCCCCGGCTGCACCACCGAAGCGTGCGGGTTCCGTGACCAGCAGGCCGAATTCGGCGACGCCACGGTGGTCCTCGGCGTGAGCTGCGATACCGACGAATCGCATGAAAAGTTTGCCAAAAAGTTTTCGCTGCCTTTTCCGCTGCTCGCTGATGAAGACCACGCCATCGCCGAGAAATACGGCGTCTGGGTCGAGAAGAACATGTATGGTAAAAAATCGATGGGCGTGCAGCGGGCCACGTTTCTGATCGACAAGAGCGGCAAAGTCGCCGCGGTGTGGCCGCGCGTGAAAGTCGAAGGTCACGTCGACGCCGTCGCTCAAAAGCTCAGCGAACTCCGCAACAGTTGAGAGGACGGGGGGCGGGGGCGCACCGCAGTAACCCCCCGAAACGTGAGACTCTCATCAGGGGCTTCCGCTGACGCGGTGCGCCCCTGCCACCCTGTTTCTCTGTTCGCTCATGAAACCGAGTCTTTCCGTGCTCAGTATCCTTTATGAAGACAATCATTGCCTGGCGGTCGCCAAACCCGCGGGCTGGTTGACGATGGGGGACGCCACGGGGGATCGCACACTGCTGGACGCCGCGAAAGACTACCTCAAGACGAAGTACGCCAAGCCGGGAGCAGTGTTTCTCGGTGTGGTTCATCGTCTTGACCGGCCGGTGTCGGGCGTAGTGCTGTATGCCCGCACGAGCAAAGCGGCCGCGCGGTTGTCCGAACAGTTCCGCACCCATTCTGCCGAGAAGGTCTACCTCGCCGCGGTGGCGGGTACAAACATCCCCGCGGCCGGCGAATTGAACGACTGGCTGCTCAAGGACGAAGCGAACAATCGCAGCCGCAGTGTGAAGCCCCACACGCCGGGAGCGCTGGAGTGCCGCCTCACGTTTCGCCGGGTGCAGCACACCGACCGCGGCACGCTGCTCGAAATCCGTCCGCAAACCGGCCGAAGTCATCAGATCCGTGTGCAGTTGGCCTCACGTGGCTGGTCCATCCTCGGCGACACCAAATACGGCGGGACGAAAGACTTTCTGCCTCACTCGATCGGCTTGCACGCCGCGCGACTCACCGTCCAGCACCCCACGACGAAGCAACCGTTGTCGATCATCTGTCCGTTACCTTCCGGCTGGAAAACATGGGGATTTCGTGAGCCCCGGCCGGAACCCTAACCCGCGGGGTTTGTTCCCGCTGAGGCCAAGGTGATCAATCTTCCGAGGATCCGTGCGATGAATCGAAGAGGCTGGTGCGGTGGGGCTCTGTTGCTGGTCTGGCTGACCGCGACCGTCGTTCAAAGCGCGGAACCCAAACGGGTGACGGTCCAAGTGGAGGAGACCGCCCGGGAAGCGCTGCTCTTCGTGCCCGCGAAGACCGATGAGGCGATTCCCGTGGTGTTCGCATTCCACGGTCACAGCGGCAACGCACTGCAGGCGTCACGGTCGTTTCGTTTTCAGGAACACTGGCCGGAAGCCCTCGTGGTCTACATGCAAGGACTGCCCACGCCGGGGCAGTTGACCGATCCGGACGGAAAACGCAATGGCTGGCAGCGCAACGTCGGCGACCAGAACGATCGCGATCTCAAGTTCTTCGATACGCTCCTCGCCCAACTGCGAAAGGAGCACAAGGTCGACGACCGTCGAATCTATTCCACCGGGCATTCCAACGGCGGCGGGTTTACCTACCTGCTGTGGTCCGCCCGCGGCGATAAACTCGCGGCCGTCGCCACCTCTGCCGCAGCGGCCCGTTACATTCCCACATTGAAGCCGAAGCCCGCCATGCACATCGCCGGCGAGAATGATCCGCTTGTCAAGTATCCGTGGCAGCAGGCCGCGATGGCCGCCGTCCGCATCGTGAATGGATGCGAAGCCACCGGGAAAGAATGGGCGCCGCAATGCACGTTGTATCCGTCGAAGCACAACGCTCCGTTTGTGGCGCTCATTCATCCCGGGGACCACAAGTATCTGCAGGACGCCACGCCGCTGATCGTGAAGTTCTTCAAGGAGCATCACCTGCCGGACGAGGCTCCCGCGAAGTGATTCTGATCAGGGCAGCGTTCGCACCAGTTCTCCCGTGATCGAATCGAGTTCGATGACCTTGCCATCGAGACCGCCGGAATACAGCCGGCTTTCATCCGCCGCGAACGCCAGGTCATGGGACGCCCGCGTGTGGTAGGTGCGTTCCCACCGCAGCGTGTCGGTCCGCCAGTCCCAGACGCGAACGCCTTTGTCGAAGCCTCCGCTCGCCAGGAGCCCGGACGGCGAGAACGCCAGCGCGGACGTTTTGTACTGATCCGCGAATCGTTCCCAGACAATCTGTTTCGTCGCGCAATCCCACACCCGGACGAGCCCGTTACTGAAGCCGAGCGCGAGGTGCGCTTCATCGGGGGAAAGGGCCACCGCCTCGGGGCGACCCGAGAGGACTTTCTTCGTGGCCCCGCCGTCCGAAGTGCGCCAGCGGGCGAGTTCTGCTCCGGTTTGCAGATCCAGCCAGACAATCATCTCATCGCCCAGCAGAACCGCACGATGGCCATTACGTGTCAGCGTCACGGAATCGATCGTCGATGCCACGCGGAGTTCCCGGCTGGTGAACGTGCTGTCCGCCTGCTCGTTCCAGATTTTGATCCATCCGCGGGAGGTCACAAGAACTGCTGTGCGTCCGTCGCTGGAGACATCCGAGTCGGAGATGTTCTCAAAGCCCTCGGAAAGTCGCTCGCCGTGAACCGGCGTGTTGCCTTGCAGCAGTTCCAGACTCCGATCGAAACTGAAGCGCAAGGTCAGCGGTCGATCCATCCCTCCATGCGAGGTGTAACTCGCTTCGGCGTCAAACAGCCGGCTGTGTTCGCACTCAGTGCCGTCGTTCAAATCGATTTCGCTGAGGCCGTACGCTTCTCGGGACACCCACAAGCGCTGGCCATTGTGAGACAGCGTCATCGAATAGACCGGATGGTCACTGTGAGGATGATCGCTCGTGGTTGCGGCGTTGCTGCGCAAGGACTGCTGCACGACCAGCACCGCAGCAATGATCGCGGAGATGAAGACCACCTCTCGCAGGTAATCGAAACCAATACGGCCCCGACGATGCGCGGACCGGGAGTGCGGCCGGAGGGAACCTCGGCGCATGACGAACCTTTCTTTCGATCAGGCAAGAACGTGATCTCGACAGCGATTCAGCGTGAGTGACACGACCGGTTCACTGTGCGGGATCTTTCAACGCGGGTGGGTTGCTCGGCGTCATTTCGTCGCGATCATTTCGGTCGGTCTCAACAACGCTGAACAAGACGGAGGCGGGTGATGACTCAGGCTGAAGGATGACAAGCCCTGACTAAAATTCGGCGAAGAACGGATCAATTCCGGATGCAGACACCGCAGCGACCGGTTTGTTCGCATTGTTCGCCGTGAGGAACAAACGCAGTTTGCATGCCGGGTGTGGGGAAAGTTTCCGCGTCGCTCGCAACATGCTGATGGAGTTGAGACTTGCGCGCGGGAATTGTTGATGGCTGTCGCGAACCCGCGGTTGCGGGCGACTGTCTCAGCATCGAAGATGCCCGACGACTGCGCAGCGTTCCATGTTTGCTCAGCACAGGAACTCACGCTCGCAGCGATGGGCATCATGGTGTACGGTGACGAGCGTCTCCCTTGCCCTTTCATGAGAGCCGATGATGTCTGACTCGAATTCAAATGTGCAAACGCTGCTCGACGAATATGCGCAGGGGCCCGCGCGGTTGCGGGAGGCGGTCGCCGGGTTGAGTGACCGTCAACTGCGAACACCGGCACCGCCGGGAGTCTGGTCGGTGCTGCAGATCGTCTGTCACATCGCGGATTTTGAGATCGTCTACGCTGATCGGATCAAGCGGATTCTTGTCGAAGATCGTCCGACCATGTTCAGCGGCGATCCCGACCAGTTCGCGGCGCGGCTGGCCTACGACCAGCGTGATGTCGAGGAAGAACTGAGTGTTATCACGGCGGTTCGCGCACAGGTCACGCGCATTCTCCGCACGGCGGCACCGGCAGACTTCGAGCGCGAAGGGATTCACAGCACCGATGGGCCGATGTCACTCGCCCTCCTGCTGAAGCGGATCGGCGGCCACATTCCGCATCACGTCAAGTTCATTACCGACAAACGACCGGCCCTTCTCACAGTGAAGTAAGAAGTTCTCGTGATGCACAACGAGTGTGATTAACGCTCTTGTGAAAACACGGTGATCGGCCATCTCGAAGTTGTTGCAGCGTTGCTGTAACCGCAGCCCCGTTTCAGGCCCGTCAAGAAACGGGAAAAGTCCATTCGTTGCCGGTTCGGTTTCGCATAGGATACCGGGCTTCCGTCTTCTGCGAGTGCCGCAAAAGACGGGCTCTCACCCGGCACGGATGTGTCTGCATGAATAGTCTGATTCGCTTCGCGCTTGAGCATCGTCTGCTGATTCTCGCGGTGTCTGTCATCGCGCTGATTGGCGGGGGCTTCGCGGCGTCAACCCTGCCGATTGACATCTTCCCCAGCCTGACCCGCCCCCGCGTCACAGTCATGACAGAAGCGCCGGGGCTGTCGCCGGAAGAAGTCGAGGCCCTCGTCACGTTCCCGCTCGAAACGGCGTTCAACGGGGCCACGGGCGTGGAAACTGTGCGCAGTTCATCCGGCATCGGTCTGTCGGTGATCTATGTGGAGTTCGGCTGGAACACGAATGTCTATCTGGCCCGGCAGACGGTGAACGAACGCCTGGCGGTTGTCGCTGAGCAGTTGCCGCCGAACACAAAACCGCAGCTCACGCCGATCAGTTCCATCATGGGCCAGATCATGATGGTCGCGATCTGGAGTCGTGATGGTTCCACCAAACCGATGGATGTCCGCACGACCGCCGACTGGGTGCTGCGTCAGAGGCTGCTCACCATTCCCGGGGTTTCGCAGGTCGTCGTGATGGGGGGCGGCCGTAAGCAGTTCCAGGTGCAGGTCGATCCCGAGGCGCTCATTTCCTACGATGTCACGCTTGCTGAAGTTGAGCACGCGCTGTCCGACAGCAACCAGAACTCCACCGGCGGGTACCTCATCCGTGGGCCGATGGAATACCTGGTCCGCGGCGTCGGTCGCGCCACTACCACCGCGGAGATCGGCCAGACCGTGGTGAAGTCCGGGTCGCGGTCCGTGCTGATTCGTGATGTGGCGACGGTTACCGAAGGGATTCAGAACCAGCGCGGCGATTCCTCCGCGAACGGTCACCCCGCCGTCGTGCTCACAATTACGAAACAACCCGACGCCGACACACGCCTGTTGACCGAACGGATTGAAGCCGCCCTCGATGACATTCGGACCAGCCTGGAAAAGACGAATCCCGATCTTGAAGTGGACGCCAGCTTCTATCAGCAGCGGGCGTTCATTGACCTCGGCATTCACAACGTCATGGAAGCGCTGCGTGACGGAGCCATCCTGGTCACGATCATTCTGTTTCTCTTCCTGATGAATTTCCGCACGACGATCATCACGCTGACGGCGATCCCGTTATCGTTGGTGCTCACCGCCCTGTTCTTTTACTGGACGGGCATGTCGGTCAACGTGATGACGCTCGGCGGGCTCGCCGTCGCGATGGGAGAACTGGTCGACGATGCGATCGTGGATATTGAGAATGTCTATCGCCGCCTGCAGCAGAATGCCCATGCGGCGGTGCCCCGGCCGAAACTCGCGGTGATCTATGACGCCAGCCGGGAAATCCGCAGCTCGATCGTGTTCGGCACGATGCTGGTGCTGT
>DASRYX010000033.1:0-5351 GCA_035686985.1 Planctomycetaceae bacterium
TTAGAAACGCGATCAGGTCCGCCATCTGCTCGGGGGTGACGTTCTTCTCGAATCCGACCGGCATGAGCGATAATCCGGTGGAACGCAGCTCGTCGATGTCGCTCCGCAGGATCGTTTCGTTCTTACCCTCCGGTTGTCGCAGCGTGACGGAGGAGGAGTTCTCTGCCGCGAGCAGGCCGGTGAGCGTTTTGCCGTCCGCAGTGGTGACGGTGTACGCGAACGAGTTGTTATCGACGGCCCGGTTGGGGTCGAGGATCGCCAGCAGCAACATCGCCGGCGTCTTGTTGTACGTGTCGCTGATATCCGGGCCGACGTTGACCCCGAGGTTGTCCACGCGGTGGCAGGTCACGCACTGCTTCTCGAAGACCAGCCGCCCGCGCTTCGGATCCGGTTTCTGCGCGAGCGCCGGTTCATACTGCTTGATGACGGCGTCGCGGTCGGCGGAAGCATTCGCGAAGAGTTTCGCGGCCCGCTGCTTGATGTCCGGCACACGGTGGTTGACCAGTCGTGCTTGCCGGGTGGGATCGAGTTCCCCCGGCTTGATGTCGCCGGATTCCAGCGCGGACAACAGGAGCGGAACGCGCTCCGGGCTGGACAGCATCACATCGAGAATCGCCCGCCGGATCGCCGGTGCGGAGCGCGGGAAGCGTTCCATCAGCACCGGGGCGAAATCGGCTTGATCGAACACGGCGAGGGTGTCGAGCGCGGTTGCTGCGAGCGTGGCGTCGCTCTCTTCGCTGATTACCAGCAGTGCGGGAACTGCAAGATCAGCGCCGGCGTATCGCAAGGTCTGCATCGCCGTGAGCCGACTCTCTACCGCAGCTTGCGAGTCGGTCGCCGTTTGATCTGCGTCTGCCATCCACGCTTTCATCGCGGCAATACAGTCTTCATCTGCGATCGACCGCGTGACGTCCATCCGCCCACCACTTTTCGCCAAGCCCGCTCCGCGGCCGCGCAGATAGGCCCATTGCAGCGTTCGTGTAGATGGCAACTCCGTGCGATCGATCGGAATCGCATCGAGTTTTCTGGCAGACTGGATGTCTGCGACATCCACCGAAATTGCCGCGAGTTCTTCGATGTAATGAGCGAATCCCGCAGGCAGTGGTTTGTTGTTCGTTAACCGCGGGTCATCGAAAGCGGCTGCCAAGAGTTGGTCCGCTTCACCTCGAGATGCCAGGATCAATGCAGATCGTGTCCAGTAATCCAGTTCACTCTGCCGCGCAATCTCAATCAGTATTTCGAGGGCGCTTTTCTTACCGAAATGCATCGACGTCAGAATAATCTGAAAGTGCTCGGCAGGGGACGCTCGCTTGATGTTACCTCTCGCTGCAAAAGCGATCTCCCCGAGTTGATCAAAATTGGCGACAAGCTCTGAATAGCGGTAAGCAGCGACACGTGCATCAGACCATCGATCCAGTGGCTCGATCGAGAACGACAAATGCTCAAGCTTCAATGCTCTCCAAGCCTGCAAAACGGCGAGGGCTTCGATTTTCTCCAGTGATGCGCCGTTCTTGATCAGTGAGTTTAATGCGTCTTCCTGTTTCGGATCGGGATTTTCGATGAGCGCTCGGCGGGCCACATCGCGCTGCCACACATTGAGAATCCTCAGTTGTCCGACAAGGTCCGTCTTCTCCGGCTCTCGTCTCTTGACTCTGGACTCTCGACTCTTCACCCGCCAGATGCGGCCGCGGTCGTCGCCCCAGCGAACATCCCCCCGGCTTTTGAGTTCCGGCGGCATCCAGTCGGGATGTTCGATCACCGCGCGGTACATGTCGACGACGTACAACGCGCCGTCCGGACCATGCGCGAGGTTCACTGGACGGAACCACGTGTCGGTGCTGGCGAGAAATTCCTTGCCGACGTCGCGCACTTTGCCGGCGAATGTCGGGCCATCGGGAACGAGGAATTCGTGATGGACGAGGTTGCCGGTGGGGTCGCACGTGAACACACTGTTGTAGTAGTCGTTCGGCAAGCCATCGCCGCGGTAGATCAGCACCCCACACGCGGCGGTGAACTGGTTGGTGTGCTGGGCGGAGGTGGTGAACGTGCGACTGATCGGGTACAGCCGCGAGCGCTCCGCCGGAGCGCAGACATCGTGCATCACCGCCTTCACGCCGAATTTCGGGTTCAACTTCAGGTAGGCATCTTCGAACACGACGTGCTGACACGGATTGCGGTTGCTGCACACAAACCGGCGACCGAAGTCGTCGAACGTCAGCCCGAACTGCCCGTGCCCGGTGACGGTTCCGAATTCGCCGGTGTCAGGATGAAAGCGGAAATCGAACCCGGTAATCACCAGCGGTTCATTGCTCTTCTTCCACTCCGGGCGCTCGGCGACGATCTTGCCGCCGCGGAGACCATTCGCGACATAAATGAAACCGTCCGGTCCATAGGTGGGATGATTCGCCCGCAGTTGGGAATTCTCCTGGGCGAATCCGCTGAACCAGACTTCTTTGAATTCCGCGCGGCCGTCGCCGTCACGATCCGCCAGGAAAATGATCTGCCCGGCGAGCGTGACAACGAACCCATCGCGATACGGCACCAACCCCGTTGGAAAGAGGAGTTGATCCGCAAAAACGGTCGCGGCTTCGAAGCGGCCGTCACCGTCTTTGTCAATGAGCCGTTTGATCTGCGACGACGGCGGTTCCCCCGGTTTTGGGCCGTAGGGGTAATCGCGCATCTCGACGACATACAGCGAGCCGTCGGCGGCGAAGTGGATTGCGACCGGATCGACGATTTCCGGTTCGGCGGCGACGAGTTCCACCACCAGCCCGTCCGCCACCACGAGCGTTTTCAACGTGGCTTGCGGAGACAACGGTCCGCCGGGTTGCCCTTCCGCGGGTGGGTCCGCCGACCAGCCGAGCGCCGCGCTGCCGATGAACACACCGCACCCGATAGCCGCCATCCAACGAGATTGCATGCAGGCTTTCCTCTGTCACAGAATTGAACGATTTTCGAGAGCGCTCTGCCGACGATGGTACTGAAATCGGAAACTCGCGGAAATCATTCGTCGAGCGGAAGTCGGTCGTGTTATACTGCAGGTCCCGCAAACTCCCTGCGGGCAGTTCTTTGGAGACTCGGCGGATGTCGGATACGAATCGGGGATTGAAGGCCCTTCACGAAGCGCATCGTCGTTTGCAAACGGTGCAGGAAGATCTCGCGCGCGGCCCGCGCCAAATTCAGGCTCGCAAGCTCGCCGTCGACAAGAAGAGTGCCGAGCTCGAAAATCAGCGCCAGGCGCTCAAGCAGGCGAAACTCACCGCCGATCAGAAGAATCTGCAGCTGAAGACGAACGAAGCCAAGATCAACGATCTCCGCGCGAAGTTGAACATTGCGAACTCCAACCGCGAGTACGAGATCCTGAACGGTCAGATCGCCGCCGACACGATGGCGAACAGCGTGCTGGAGGATGAGATCCTCGAAGCCCTGACGAAGATCGACCAGGTGCAGATCGAGGTGAAGCGGGTCGAGCAGGAAGTCGCGGCGGCGGAAGCCGAACTCGCGAAGGTGACGAAGGATGTCGCCGCCCGGGAAGCCGGCTTGCAGAGTCAAGCCGAGACGTTTCAGGCCGAAGTCAGCGCCACCGAGAAATTCATTCCGAACGATATTTCACTGCAGTACCACCGTGCGGTGCAGGCCTTCGGCGCGGATGCCCTCGCCGCGGTCGAAAATCGCTTCTGCACAAACTGCAACATCCAGATGACATCGCAGAAAATGGTCGAGCTCAAGAACGGCAAATGGATGTTCTGCAGCTGCGGCCGATTGCTGTACGCCGCGGAGTGACGCCTCGTCGCTTGGCGCTTTGCCGATCACCCAGTCTGCGCTGCTGCGGGGCTCGTTGGATCTGCAATGCGCGAGCAGTTACCGCGAGGTGTACTCTTTCAGCATCTTGACGAACTCGCGCATCATCGGTGTGTTGTCGTGCCAGGTGCGGCCGCTGACGAGGTTGCCATCGATGTGGACCGGCGCGTTGACATAGCTGCCGCCGAACGACGTGATGTCCAGGGCACATTTGGCGACGGTGGTCATCGTGCGACCGGCAATGCATCCCGCGGCGGCGGCGATTTCCACGCCGTGGCACACGCTGCAAACCGGTTTCTTCGCGTCGAAAAAATGCTTGGTGATCGCGAGCAGGTGCTGGTCATAGCGGATGTATTCCGGCGCACGACCGCCCGATAGAAACAGGCCGACGTAGTCGGCGGGATTCACATCCCGGAAGGCGACGGTCGCACGAATGTGATACGCCGGTTGCTCCCGCGTGATGTCCCACGGAATGGGATCGTTCGGCGGGATTTCGTGCATCACGCCGTGGTAGAGTCGCGCTTCCGGTCCGGCGACGACGACTTCGAAACCATCTTCCGGCAACCGGAAAAACGGATACAGCGTATCGAGCACCTCGGTGGCGTCACCGATGGGCATGAGAACTTTGTGAGGCATTGTGAATTCCAGGAGGCTAAGGGTTCAGAGCTAAGGGACGGAGAAGAGTTCTTTGCTTGCGCTTTGCGGGATCGAAGAGGCACGCCATCACGGCAATCTTCTCCGTCCCTTAGCTCTTAGCCCTCAGCCGCTTCGATGCAGAACCGATAATAACACTCGACGGCCATCTGCACCTGGTCGAGGGCAATCCATTCGTCTTTGGTATGGGCCTGGGCGATGTCGCCCGGACCGAAGACCACCGCGGGGACGCCGACGAGCGCGACGCGCGAGGCGTGTGTACCGTAGGGGACGCCTAGCTTCGTTTTCTGTCCGGCCACCAGGCGGATCGATTCGAGCAGCTTGTCGGCGAGCGGGTGATTCGCATCATCTCCGAGCGGCGGGCTGTTCACATACGGCGTGTCATGTTCGATCGGGAAATCGCACGCTTTTTCCAGCGTCGAAATGATTTCCGGAATGACAGCGTCGCGGTTTTCGCCGGGGATCACGCGGCGGTCAATGTCGATGGTGCAGCGGTCCGGCACGATGTTCGGGCTGCTGCCACCGGCGATGAGGCCGACGCTCAAAGTCGCCGGGCCGCAGAGCGGATGGGCTTTCCGCGACGTCGGCAACCACCCGGCGTATTCTTCCAGCTTCTGCACCACGCGCGTCATGCGATAGATCGCGTTGATCCCTTCCGACGGCCGCGAGCTGTGACACGCGCGGCCGGTGGTGGCAATCTTCCAGCGGGTCGCCCCGCGGTGAGCGACCACGACATCGAGCATCGTCGGTTCCGCGACCACGGCCATCGTCGGGGCGGTCGGCAGCAATTTGTACGGGTTGTTCTTCGCGCCCCAGGCTCCGGTGAGGTGATTGATCCCCAGGCTGGTGGCTTCTTCATCACAGCTGAAGGAGACAACCACGGTCGCGGACTTCGC
>DASRYX010000034.1:0-1808 GCA_035686985.1 Planctomycetaceae bacterium
ACGCTCGCCGAACGCATTCACGAAGAGTATCAGGTCTCGCTGGAAGAACTCGCCGCGAGCGATGTCTCCGCGTGGAAACTCTTTCAGGACGAGCGAAGCAAAGGCGCCCGGCCCGCCGAACGCGATGACGAGGATGCTCAATCCACGGCGACTGCGACCGACGGTGCGAGTTTCAGCGAAGCGCGGCCCGAATTGGAAGCCCGTGTCGGTCGCCTGCGACGCAAGCTGAAACTCCTGGGCCATATCAACACCGATAGCCTCAAAGACCTCGAAACGCTTGAGAAGCGCTTTGAGTTGTTGAGCCATCAGCTGCAGGATCTTGTCGAAGCCAAGGCGACGCTGGAAGACATCATCCGCCGCATCAATCTCGAAAGCCGCCGACTGTTTGCGGACACGTTTCAGACCGTGCGGACACACTTCCAGCACCTGTTCCGTAAGGTTTTCGGCGGCGGCGAAGGGGATATCGTGCTGGAAGACCCGAACGACATTCTTGAATGCGGCATTGAGATCACCGCGCGACCGCCGGGCAAAGATCTGCGCAGCCTGTCGCTCCTCAGCGGCGGCGAGAAAACCATGACCGCGATCGCGCTCATCATGGCGATCTTCCAGGCGAAGCCGAGTCCGTTCTGTATTCTCGACGAA
The DNA here is from genome assembly GCA_035686985.1 of Planctomycetaceae bacterium. Classification (GTDB taxonomy): domain Bacteria; phylum Planctomycetota; class Planctomycetia; order Planctomycetales; family Planctomycetaceae; genus DSVQ01. Next base: position 643 of record DASRYX010000034.1, read on the forward strand.
GTCGATGCCGCCCTGGATGAAGCCAACGTTGATCGTTTCGCCGCGGTGCTCAAAGAGTTCCAGACGACCACGCAGTTCATCATGATCACGCACCATAAACGGAGCATGATCGTCGCCGATGTGCTGTACGGCGTCACGATGGAAGAATCCGGCGTCTCGAAACGGATGTCCGTGCGATTCGATGACATCTCCGAGAACGGCGAGATCCGTAAACCGACCGCCGCCGCGGCGTAAGCACGTGGTTTGCGTAGGGTGCGCTGTGCGGACCATCCTTCGATTTCCCAGCACTATGATCAAGACTGGTCCGCACAGCGGACCCGACGGCGTTCTCAGAAGCTGAGAAACCTCGCGCAAAACCAGAGCGCGCCGACGAACGACGCGATCATGCCGAACGGCAGCAGACTCAGCGCCTGCGCCTGCCAGTAATCTCGCAGGCTCGATCGAGGACTGAAGTCTCCGTCAAAGGCGTCGTCGCGCCAGTGCCAGAGGATCACGCCGACCGGGTAGCCAATCAGCCAGCCATTGACGGCGGCGATCATGGCTGCCGCGACGACCGCATCCGGCGACCACCGTCCTTTCCAGAACGGGTCGGCCAACAACACGGTGGCGGGAACCGACACCGCGAGTGCCAGAATCGCGCAGACCGTCGCCAGAATCACATCGGTCACGCTCGCGCCGTCGACTTCGTCCGCACGCCGTGTCGTGGGCGTCTGGCATCGCCGGCAGGTTTTGGCTTCGGTGGCCACGGGTTCGCCGCACACGCGACAGGGGCCGGTCTCCACAACAGGAACAGCCGGTCCGGAATCGAGCGCCGCGGACATGATGTTCTCTAATGGAACACGCCCATCGAAGCACACACCGCGAGCAGCAGCAGGATTGCCGCCACGCCGATGATCACAGGCAGGATGACGAACAATCCCGCCGCCACGAGCGCGGTCCGCAGCGTGGTCATTCCCATCTGCTGCCACGTCAGCGGCCGCCCCGACACACGGAAGAGGACTGCTTTGCCGAAGATGTAACACAGTGGCAAACCGACGAGGATGCCGAACGCCAGGGCGCTGTCATGATCGTGCCGGGAGATCAGCGTCACTGCGCCGAGGTAGGCCGCGAGCACGAAGATCCACATGACGGCACGGGGCCATAAGTCCGACCCCGGTCGCAGGGCC
>DASRYX010000035.1:0-1672 GCA_035686985.1 Planctomycetaceae bacterium
ACGCCGATAGAGATACCGGTTGCCCTTGATCGCGTGCAGTTGATACTGCGGACTCGCCAGATGCAGCGCGGTGCCGGCCCAGTCTCGTTCCGCGCTGGACCCCTGCACCAGCTGGACGGTGTCGAACATGCCGAACCGCTGGCGATCCAGCAGCGTGAAGAAATTGAGCGGCAATCCCAGCATCGAGTCCGTGCACCGCACGTTAAACGTCGGATCGTAGAGATAAAACTCCCATGTCCCGTCCGATGTCCGTTTCGGCAGCACCACGCTCATGTGCGTCAGTCCTGAACGTTCATCACCGAAGTCGATGACCAGCGCATCGATGCCGAAGAGCAGCAGCACCTTCTGAAAGAAGACGGCGTAACCACCGCAGTACACCGCGCCGCGGTCTCTCCGAAACAGTTCGTGATAGCAGTACGAAGCCGACTGCTCGACCACGATCGGAGTGGTCGCGTCCTGGTCACTTTGAACCAATGCCAGATCGACATTGTTGCACACCCAGCGCAGCAGGATCTGTGCGGCGGTCAACGAGTCGCCGTGATTGACGGCCCAGTCCAGCCCTTCCAGACGCGCGAGCAGTTCCCGGCGCAGCTGCGCGTCATCGGGCACGGGGACCAGCGGCAGATCGAGATAGCCCTGCGGCGTGACGTTCACCACGCATACGCTTCCTTGAGGCAGCAGCAACTCTTCCTCACCCGCGGTGGGCGAGGCAAACCGCAACAGCGCGAACTCATGGCCCGGGGAAAACACCGAATACGGCGGCGGCTGGAATGTCGTCCCGACGCTGCTGTTGCCGTCCAACGCCAGCGTGCCGAGATCGAGGAACTCGGTCGAATCCGTTGCGGCGGCGCTGACCGTGATCTCGACCGGCTCCGTTGACGAATTCGTCGCCTGAACACGCACACAACCCGCCAGGCAAACCACCGCCAGAAAACCCAACCGCATCATCACCCATCCGAAGAGAAAGCACCTGCTTCGGAATGTGATAAGCCACGCGCGGACCGGAATCCAGTCCGCGTTCGAGTTTCGCCGAGGGCGGACCGCAGCTGGGAATCAGTTTGTAACGATTACCGCATGACACAATCGAGTGTTCACTATCCGCGCGGATGACAGCGTTCGTGAACCGCCTTGATACGGCTGTGATCGACCTGTGTGTAGATTTGCGTCGTGCGGATGCTGGCGTGACCGAGCAGTTCCTGCAGCGCACGGATCTCGGCTCCCCCCGCGAGCATGTGCGTGGCGAAACTGTGCCGGAGCGTGTGCGGGCTGACCTCCGCGCTCGCGCCGATCCGCGCGGCATAACGTTTGACCAGCTTCCAGACCGTGATCCGGGACAACGGTTTTCCACGGCGGGACACGAGCAACGGCGCCGACGGATCATTCACCCCGACGGTCATCCGTTCATGCTGCAGATAGGCCTCGAGTGCCGCCCGTGCGACCGGGTTGAGCGACACCATCCGCTCTTTATCACCCTTCCCGCGGCACCGGCAGTAACCTTCCTCGATGAAGACATCCCGCAGCGTCAGTCCGCAGATTTCTGACGCCCGGCAACCGGTCGCATACAGCAGCGCGAGGAGCGCGCGATCCCGGCGCGGCCACGCATCGTGGTTCGACGGCGCGGCGAGCAGTTCATCGACCTTATCTGGACTGAGAACCTTCGGCAGGTATTGCC
>DASRYX010000036.1:0-3821 GCA_035686985.1 Planctomycetaceae bacterium
ATGGTTGTCGACTTCCTGCTGCAGGAAGCACCGCGGTTGTTGCAGTTTGGGCAGTGATCACGATGTAGGGTTTGCCGAGTCCGCGAGGCGAACCATAATCGTCGCGTGAAAGGTTCGCCTCGCCGACTCGGCAAACCCTACATCGCGATCACTGCGCAAACTGCAACAACCGCGGTGCTTCCTGCAGCAGGAAGTCGACATCCATGAACGGTTCGTGGCTGATGTCCCACCAGCGGAGGCGGCCGGCGGCGTCGACGAAGAAGGTGCCGTGCAGCGGGCGGTTTTCGAAGTCGTCATGACACCGCCAGGTCTTGAACGCGGTGAGCGGTGCATCGGACACCAGCGGGAACGGCAGTTGTTGCGGCTCGAAGTTCTTCACCGCGGTTTGCAGTTTCGTCACGTCATCGGTGCTGATGCCGACCACGTTCACGCCGAGCTTTTCCCACTCGCCGATCTTGCCGCCGAACTTCTGTAGCTGTTCGGTGCAATGCAGGCAGCCGCTGCCGAGGAAGAAGAGATAGACCGTCGGCTTCCCGGCGTATTCCTGCGATGACCGCTCGGCTCCGGTGGCATCGCGGGCAATCCAGCTCGGGGCCGTTGGCGGCGACCACAGTTTCGGTCCCAGGGAATCGAGCGTCGGGCGGTCGCCGACATCCGGCGCGGCAACGGCGGGCGTGCGCCAGTCCGCGGCCCAACCGAACTCGGCCGCAATCGGGGCGAGTCGCGTGAGCGTCGGCGATGTCAAATCCGCATGGCCGGCAATGGTCCGCAGCGCTTCGAAGTTGGTCTTCGCTTCGTCTTTCTTGTCCGCTTGGATGAGCAGATCGACCAGCGCGGCGCGAGGCCGCACCTGTTGTTTGCGGCCGTTCACCGAGTCCCGCAGTTTCTTCAACGCGCCGTCTTTATCGCCGGAAAGAAACTGCACGCGGGCCATGAACAACGGATCGACTTTCGTCGCATCCGCCGCTTTTAACTCGCGCTGTGCGGTCGCGTAGTCGCCAGAAGCATATGCTTCCACGCCGCGCAGTTCGGCCAGCAGTTTTGTGACGCGCTGCAGTTCTCCGTCGAGCCGCTTGAGTTGCTCTTTGCGTTTTTCGGGCGTGAAGTCGCCGACGTTCATCGGCCGCGCGGCACTCGGCGCTTGCGCCGGTTGATTCTCCGCCCGCAGCGCACTCGCGGGCATGTTCTCGGGTTCGACTTCAAGCCGCAGCTCATCGACTTCGCGCTGCAGCGACCGGCGTTCCTTATCGAGACCATCCATCACCGCGCGGGCTTTTTCACTCTGCTTCAGGTGCAGCAATGCCAGTCCCACGGAGCGATCGCGATCCCAGCGCGCGCTGCGGTCATTGGGAGCATCAAGGTACGGCGGCTCGCAGAACTTGAGCAGGTCGGCCCAGAGTTCATAGCGCTCGAGAATTTCGAACAGCCGTTGCCGGCCAAAGCCACCGGTGCCGTTCTTCTTGTCACGCGCGTTGTATTTCGGATGTCGCGGCATTTCAATCAGGTTCGTGGCGAAGGCGATGCCCTCCTGCGCCCGACCGAGGTGATCGAGATTGCGGATGATCCATTCGGTGTTGTGGGCGAAGTTGTGGATCTGATCGGGCAGAATCGTGTCGCGGATCATGTACGCATGGTCCACTCGAATCGCCGCTTCCTGCTGCCAGACGGCGTCGTCGAAGCGTTCGAGATCGGAATAGATATGTCCCGGCATGTGCCACATGTGGGCGATCGCCGGAGACGATTGCCCGCAGCGGGCGGCCGATTCGAGTGCGTGCTGCGAGCGTTCCTTGTCCCACAGGTGAATGCGGTAGTGATGCGTCGGATGCATCGGCTCCTTCGCGAAGACTTCGCCCATCACGGCATTCAACGCGAAGAAGCTGGTGATCGGCACGCCGGCGTCGCGGCCATGCCACAAGGCGTGAGCCAGCAGCGATCGCGCTTCGAGATCGTCCGGAAAGTCATACAGCAGCTTTTCCAGATCGCGGATGTACTTTTCGGCCCGCTCTTTCTTCGACTTCTTGGCGTCGGCGTGATAGTACGCATGCAGGGCGTCGATGTACTTTGCCTCACGCGGTGACGCCTTCTCCTTGCGCTTGTGGGCCTCGGCGATGAACGACTTGGCGCGCTTTTCGTTGTTGATGTTCGCGAGCGCCATTCCCCAGTACGCCATCGCACAGTCCGGATCGAGGGCCGCGGCCTGCCGGAACGAGCGTTCGGCTTCGAAGTACCAGAACCCGTGAACTTGCCCCAGGCCCTGGTCGAAAAACGCCTGCACGTTGTCAACGGTTGAGGTGACCTTCAGCGAAACCTTGCCGGTTCCACCCATGAGTCGGGCGGCTTGGCGCGGACCTTCATTGAAAGTCTCACCGTGATAGGAGTGCCCTGGAGCGGGTTCCGATTTCGCAGGTTCATCCGCAAAAACAGCGGTCGTGATGACCCATGTCAACATCATCGCGAGCAGACACCGGAGATCGATCATCGCTACGCCTCAGGCCCAACCGAAAAGCCGCGGATCATCCTCCGCGGGAACCAATCAGCATACTCTGATATCGTGGGCAACGGGACTGGTCATTTCCTCCTCTCTCGAGAATTACGCCCCGGAACTGTCAGCGACGGTTCTGCCATCCGACTGTGCGGTCGCGAACCGCGGTTTCCGGAATGGGGACGACTCCTTACACTACGCGATCTCTCCAGGAGTGCCCGCCGGATGCCGTTCCCGCAGTTTGACCGCTCGCAACTCGTGATTCGTCCGCTTGCCGAGCGCGCTCATGATTTGATGCGTGACAAGATCGTGAAGCAGCCTGGCGGACCGCGCGTGCCGTTTGAGCACCCGGCGATTCCGATTTTGGCGGACGCGATCGTGACGGCGTATCGAAACAAGCGGTCGGTGATTTTTCTCTGCGGCGGCCATGTGCTGCGTGCGGGAAACGCGCCGCTGCTGATCGATCTGATGCAACGTGGGATTCTGACTAATCTCGGCTTCAACGGGGCCGGGGCGATCCATGATTTTGAACTCGCGATGATCGGCCAGACGTGCGAAAGCGTCGCCCGGTATGTCAGCGAAGGGCAGTTCAGCTTGTGGAATGAAACGTCGAAGCTGAACGATGCAATCGTCGAAGGCGCTCGCGACGGCCTCGGTTTCGGCGAAGCGGCGGGGCGGTATATCGAACAACACGCCTATTCGTATCGCGATACCAGTGTCCTCGCCGCCGGATATCGCTTGCAGGTGCCGGTGACAGTTCACGTCTGCATGGGGCAGGATATTGTCCATGAGCATCCCAACTGCGACGGCGCCGCAATCGGTGCGGCGTCGTACACCGATTTTCTGATTTTTGCGCAGTCGGTGATGAATCTCGAAGGGGGCGTGTTCCTGAACATTGGGACCGCGGTCATGGGACCGGAAGTCTATCTCAAGGCGCTGGCAATGGCGCGCAATGTCGCGCATCAACGCGGGGAAACCATCCGCAAGTTCACCACCGGTGTGTTTGATCTCCCGGACCTCGGTAATGATCTTACGCACGAAGCCCCGAAGCATGACCCGCGGTATTACTTCCGGCCGTTCAAAACGATTCTCGTGCGGACCGTCGCTGATGGCGGTCAGAGTCACTACGTCCAAGGCGATCACCAGGCGACCGTCCCGGCCTTGTACGACGCGATCATGCAACGCTTGAACGCATAGAAGCCCAGGGTTTCCCAACCCTGGGTCTCTTCCCCGAAACAGAGTTCTTTATGACCCCTGAGCGTCTTCAACAGCTGCTGGATCAATTTCCTCAACGGCGGATTGCCGTGCTGGGGGATTTCTTTCTCGATCAGTATCTCGA
>DASRYX010000037.1:0-2734 GCA_035686985.1 Planctomycetaceae bacterium
ACATCGAGCTCCCGGCCACGCGACGCTTCTTCGGCCTGCACGAACTGCTCGACATCTTCCTTCTTGTGGAACCAGTGCTCCGTTCGACCGAGAAACACCCGGTACAACGGCAGCGCGGTCTCCCCGGCGGCGACCTTGCTCGCCATGTGCCGGAGTGTCAACCCGCGGCGCTCGAACAGTTCCAGCGGTTCGGTGAGCCGCATCATCAGCTTGACGACGGTACGAAGATGATCCGCTTCGCATTCGACACCATCGGGGAAGACCAGTTTGCTGCCGTTCAATCCGAGTTCAATCAGTTCCGCCATCATCCGTTCATGCGTTTGCACATAGCGGGATTTGTTGCGCTGCGTCACCTTGTACAACGGCGGCTGGGCGATGTAGACACAGCCGTTTTCCACCAGCACGCGCATATGCCGGAAGAGGAACGTCAGCAGCAGCGTGCGAATGTGCGAACCGTCGATATCGGCGTCGGTCATCAGGATGATCTTGCCGTACCGCCGCTTGGTGACGTCTTCGAATTCCGCCAGCGGCGGGATGCCGATCGCCTTGAAGATGTTCGCGATTTCGGCGTTGTCGAGGATCTTCACCAGCACGGCTTTTTCGACGTTCAGAATCTTCCCGCGGAGCGGCAGAATCGCCTGCGTGTTGGAGTCGCGGCCGCTGTCCGCCGATCCGCCAGCGGAGTCCCCTTCCACCAGATAGAGCTCGGTAATATCGAGTTCCCGGCTGCGGCAATCCCGCAGTTTTTCCGGTAATCCACCCGAGGTTAGTGCGCCTTTGCGGCGGACCATTTCGCGCGACTTGCGAGCCGCTTCGCGCGCTTCGGCGGCCATCGCCCCCTTCTGGCAGATCCTCTTCGCAATCGACGGGTTCTCTTCGAAGAACTTCGTCAGTTGCTCGTAGGCAACCGAGTTCACGATGCCTTCGACTTCACTGTTGCCGAGCTTGGTCTTCGTCTGGCCTTCAAACTGCGGATCGGGGACGAGGACGGTCAGAATCGTGACGAGGCCTTCGCGAAAATCGTCGCCCGTCGGCTGGATTTCCTCGAACAACTTCGCGGCTTTGCCATAGTTGTTGATCGCCCGCGTGAGGGCCGAACGGAAGCCGCTGACGTGGGTGCCCCCTTCGTGCGTGGAAATGTTATTGGCGAACGCGCGGACGTTTTCCTGGAAGCCGTCGTTGTGCTGAATGGCCAGGTCAACCTTCACGCCGTCCTGTTCGCCGACGACCCGCAGGATGGTGTCGTAGAGCGGCGTCTCGGTGCGGTTGATGTACTTGACGAACTCCCGCAGTCCGTCGGGATAGCAGTATTCGTCCTTCTGCCCCGAGCGTTCATCTTCGATGAAAATGCGCACGCCAGCATTGAGAAACGCGAGTTCCTGCAGCCGTTTAATCAGCGTTTCATAGACGAACTTGGTATCGGGAAAGATCGTCGGATCGGGCTTGAAAGTGATCTTCGTGCCGGTGGTGTCCGACTTGCCGAGCTTCTTGAGATCGCCTTGAGGGATGCCGCGGGCGAAGTCCATCGTCCAGACGTGACCTTCCCGGCGGACTTCGGCTTCCAGCCATTCCGCGAGCGCGTTCACGGCCTTGATGCCGACGCCGTGCAAGCCGCCCGTGCCGGTCTTGTAGCCGCCCTTGCGGTCGAATTTGCCCCCCGCGTGGACGTTGGTCAGCACGATCTCCAACGCCGACTTGTTGTCCTCTTCGGGCATGCGACCGACGGGAATGCCGCGGCCGTCGTCGACCACGGCGACGCTGCCGTCGGCGTGGATCTTCACCGACAGCCAATGGGCGTACCCCGCGACGCATTCATCGACGCAATTATCGACGAGTTCATACACCAGGTGATGCAGCCCGCGGACCGTTGTATCGCCAATGTACATGGCGGGGCGATGGCGGATGCCTTCGATCCCCTTGAGCAGGCGAATGTCCTTTTCGCTGTACTCCGCGGCACCGTCATCGGCAGGGGCATTCTCGTCAGCCAATTCAAAACTCCTGAGAGATTTTCCATTCTCGTTTGCGATTTGCAGTTCCCAAAGTCAGCGCTGATTGTGGGATCGGCAAAGCGCAAGCAAGGAGAAAGATCACTTCAATCGAAACTTGATGCTCTTGATTCGTAGATGCGGTGCGTGCTGTTGAACGGCTGCCGTCAATGTCGCTTGATGGAATGAGGTCAACTCGCCCAGCAACGCAGAGGACGTCACCGTCACCTGCAGCACGCCTTTTACCACGCGTGAGGCGTGTGTTTTTCCCGGCCATTGTTTCTGTGTCGCTGCTTCCCAGGCCGTCTGCAAATCCGCATCCGCCTGCCGCCGGGCGTAACCCCGCACAGCGATCAGTTCGGCGAGGGCGTTGGCGAGCGGCAAAGGATCCGGCATCAGCGGTCTCGCGCCAACGGCATGATCACGTAGGTGTAATTCCCGTCGGCTGCCAGCACGGCGGCACTTTCATGATCAATCAGCTTGAATTGCACCGTCGCGGCTTGATCGAGCACGCGCAGGAAGTCAGCGATGTAGCGCGGATCAAACGTGATCGTGACATCCGGACCGTCGTAACTGATCGGCAGCTCGATCTTCGATTGCCCGATGTCCGCGGCCTGACTGCTGAGCCGGAGCGTCCCTTGCGAGAACGCAAAATCGACGCCGCGGCTTTCTTCGTTGGTGACGATCTGCGATTGCCGCACCGCCGAGTAAAACGGCCCGACCGGCAGATCAATCGTCGCATTGAAGTT
>DASRYX010000038.1:0-8752 GCA_035686985.1 Planctomycetaceae bacterium
TCTTCGGCCAACTTCAACTGCGGATCGAACATTCCTGTTCGGCCTAGGAGTGACCGGCGAAACACGACCGCGCTGGTCGCCCAGCAGGCGCCGCGCAACAGCGCGAAAATCAGTTCCTGCGGATCGATCGGCTGCTCAAAACCGAAGGTCGTTTTGGTATTCCACCACGTCTGACGGGCTTGCTCCGTGGCGAACTCCATTTCGCAAAGCTGGTAGACGCCGTCGACCTCAGGACGTGTTGACAGGATGCTTCGCGCGGAATCAAAGCGGTGCGGTCGAACATAGTCGTCGGCATCCAGAAGCGCGAGCCATTCACCGGTGCTGACCTGAATGCCGGCATTCCGTGTTGCCGAAACACCGCGATTCTCCCCGCGCGGATGGCGAGCAAACCGCACGCAGCCGGGAAACTCGTGCTGCAATGCGTCAGCAATGGCCGCGGAATCATCCTGCGAACCGTCATCGACGATGACGATCTCCAAGTCGGGGTCGCGCGTCGCCAATAACGAATCCACGGCACGGCGGAGATAGGCCGCACCATTGTAGACCGGAATGATTGTCGAAATCTTCATGCGGCACTGACCGCCTGAACGGACTGCCCGGCCGGAACGAACAACACGTCTTCCTGTGCCGCCACGGTGCATTCAGCGGCTGTCGTGGGATTCCAGCACAACTTGTCATCGCGCAGACGACTCACGTGCGGCTGGTATCCCCTCTGTAATAATAGCTCGAACAATTGGCCTGTGGTCCCCTCGAATTTGGTGAGCAGCCGTTCCGTGACTTCGCAGATAATCCAGGGGCGGGCCGCTTCAATCGTCCTGATCGCCCCTTGCAGGGCACGCAATTCGTATCCTTCCAGATCCAGTTTGATCAGTTTCGGAGCAGCAATTCCGCCGTGCAGCAACTCATCGAGCGGCACGATCCAGATCCGTTCCATCGCTTCGATCGATTGCTCGGTGGCCACACCGCTGCCACCAATGTTGGATTCCGTCGCAAGCTGCAGAGCGGAATAGCCGCGGACATCCCCCACGGCACAGGACATCAGCAGCACATTGTGACACCGGTTGAGCCACAGGTGCGAGGTCAGTTTGCGGAGGGCCCGCGTGGAGGGTTCGACGGCTATCACACACCCACCCGGTCCGACCAGCCGCGACGCCATCAACGTGAAGTAACCGATGTTGGCCCCGAGGTCGCAGTAGGTGTCGCCCGGTTTCAGCAAGGACTCCAGCACCGTCTGGACCGGCCGGTCCCACTCTTTGTGCAGCCACAGCTGTCGCTCAATGTGATCGACCAGGCCGACCTGCATTTGCACATCGTGCGGCAACGTCACCATGCGTGAAATGGCAGAATCATCCAGGATCGCAGGCCACGCCTTCGCCCGGTCAGCCCATGCTTCGGCAGCCGCCGGTGAAAGCGGCAAGCCCTGCAGCCGCCAGCGCACGGTCGACCGGATGGCGGACTTCACGGCAGATTTCAAGACACGCAACAATTCACCATCTTCAGCGGGGAATCACTTTGTCGAGCCGGACGTCCTTGTGCCTGGCGCAACCATTCCTCGAGCACGAGTAACGTCCATCCGCGCCACGCCGACGGCCGGTCGACGCGTGCCGCTTCAATGACCTTCGCCAATGCATCTCGATGAAAGAAATCGAGCAACTGACTGTCACGTCCGATCAGGCGATCGCTCAGCTCGCTCGCAAACGGTCCGCCGAACCAATCCTGCACGGGGACTTCAAAACCGCGTTTCGGCCGGTGAAGGAATTGCTGCGGGAAGAACCGTTCCGCAGCCCGTTTCAGCAGGTATTTGCCGATGAATCCAGTCCCATCGCGACGCAACTTCAGTTCGGACGGAATCCTTCGGACGGTCTCCAGGAAGACGTGGTCGAGCAGTGGAACACGGACCTCGAGGCTGTGAACCATGCTCGTGATATCGACCTTCGGCAGGTTGTTATAGGCGATGTAGTTCGAAAGGTCATGATGCTGCAATCGACCGAGCGAACTCGCTCCCCGGCGTTGTCGGAAGCTGGCATCAAACTGGGCGCGCGTCGCGCTGAGATAATCGCGGCCGTTATCCCGCCACAACTCAGCCCGCAGGGCAGGCGGCAAACTGGCGCTGCGCGCGAACTTCACATCGGCGACGGACGCCCGTCGCGGACGAAGACCGGCTGAACGCAGCAGATCACCGCACCAGCGCTTCGCCGACCGCCACCGACCGAGATCCGGCTCGACCTCGCCGAGAATCGACGGGTACGCGTGATACCCCGCAAAGAGTTCATCGCCGCCGTCACCGGAAAGCACCATCTTCACGTGTTGCCGCGCCAGGCGGGCGACGGCGAGAGTGGCCACCGCTGAGCTGTCGGCGAACGGTTCTCCGAAATGGCGGACGAGATCAGGCAACACGGACATGGCGTCTGGCTTCACCGTCTCGGTGTGCGACACACTGCGGCAAATTCTCGCCGCTTGCTCCGCCCAGCCGCTTTCATCGTAGTCCGCCGATTCGTGAGCGATTGTGAACGTCTGGACCGGCTGCGGGAGAACCTGACTCATGTAACCGACGACGGTGCTGGAATCGATCCCCCCCGACAGGAATGCGCCGAATGGCACATCCGAGACGAGATGCGCGGCGACGGTTTCCTGCAGCGCGGCATCAAGCCGCTCCACCCATTCGTTTTCGCTCGGACGATGATCGGGCTCGAAGCACACGTCCCAATACCGCACCGGCGTGGACGGGGTGCCATCGGCTTTCACGATCAGATAGTGTGCGGGCGGCAGCTTGTAGACGTTCCGATAGATCGTGTGCGGGGCCGGGATGTACTGGTAGTGCAGAAACAGATCGATCGAGGGCAGCGCGATCGACTCCGCGAAGTCGGGATGAGCCCGCAGCGCCTGCAGTTCGGACGCCACAGCGAACACGTGCGGTGTCTGCCAGTAAACCAGCGGCTTGATACCGAACCGATCGCGGGCCAGAAATAACTCACGCTTGCGGCTGTCCCAGATGACAAAGGCGAACATGCCCCGCAATCGCGAGAGGCAGGCTGGTCCCCATTCCTCATATGCGTGGACAATGGCTTCGGTATCGGTGTCCGTCTTGAACCGATGGCCGCGATCGATCAGCGACTTCCGCAGTTCACGGTAGTTGTAGATTTCACCGTTGAACGTGATCCATACCGTGCCGTCTTCATTGCAGAGCGGTTGCTGACCTCCCTCAAGATCGATGATGGCCAAGCGCCGATGACCGAGGCCGACGGGACCGTCGATGTGGTACCCTTCGCCGTCCGGACCGCGGTGGTGCATCGCGCGCGTCATCTGTGCGAGGACCGTCGCATTGGCCGGTCCGCCATCCCGCTGCAGAAGTGCTGCGATGCCACACATGCTGATTAACGCACTCTCACGGGCAATGCCGCCCGCCGTTGAGCGATGACGTCGCGGTAGTGCCGGACGTACTGTTCGGCAATGACCCGGTCGCTGAATCGCGATCGCGCGCGGGGGACTGCCGCCGCTCCCATCGCGTGTCGTAGTTCGGGGCGATCGGTCAATGTCTGCAATGCAACGGCGAGGCCGGCGACATCGCGTGGTGGCACAAGCAACCCGGTTGAGTCGTGCTCGACAATCTCCGGAATTCCACCCGTGGCAAATCCCACCACCGGCCGGCCACACATCTGCGCTTCTGCCGGGATTCGGCCGAATGTCTCCCACAGGGACGCGACGAGCACGATGTCCGCGGCGTTGTATAGCGCGGCCAATTCGGCGGCATCCGCTTGAAACGGAATCGCCCGGCCCGAGCCGCCCCACTGCGCAAGAATTTTTTCCGCGGAATGACCGACCGCAAGGAGAAAGACGTCACGCTCACAATCCTGGATCGCCTGCAACGCGTAGTTGCCGGGACCGCGACCATCCTCGAACCAGCCTTCCACTGACTGACCGGCGATCATCACAATCATGGCATCTTGCGGCAGTTCCCAACGCTGACGTGCCGAGGTGCGGTCTTGCGGCGTGAAGACGGTATGGTCAACGCCGTTGTAGACGGTATGGACTTCTTTCCCGGCGAAGATCGGGCTTTGCCGTGCGCGATCGCCCAGCCAGTCCGAGACGGTTACTACACGCAACGGCGACCGCTGAATCGCCGCCTGCTTTCGTTTCCAGTTGAACGCCGTGCCATCCTGCGGAATCGCGGGCGCTGTTTTTAGATCAGGGCATTGCCCGCAGCCGTGCTGCCACCGATCACAGTTCAGCGGCGGACATGCGCAATGTCCCGTCAGCATCCACATGTCACGCAGTGTGATTAATGACGGGAATCGCTTCGTCAACCGCGGCAAGCCGCCGACATCGGCATAACCGTGCTGTCCCCCCCAGAGGCTGTGAAAGTGCGTCACATCGATGTCTGCTGGGAACAGCTGATCAATCTTGCGGAACCATGGGTGATACAGATACTGCCAGCCGAACTGCTGTTCGAGAAACTGCGCACCGCGCAATACTCCGGGGAAGCAGCGATGCCGCGGGATTTCGATCACATCGGCGTGATTGGTCCGCTTCGTGCCGACGAACAGGTACGACTCATGCCCGAGTTGCCGCAACGATCGATGCAGCGAGAGTGTGCTGGCCTCCGCGCCCCCCCCGAAGTCCGCGGTATGAACCAGAGCGATTCGCAGCGGACGGTCAACGTCGCAAGACGATTGCTCGGGCGCAACCGGCCGAGTGTTCTCCATCGCCAGCGTTGTCGCACCGGACATCAGCAGAGAAACTCCCGCACCGCCGCCGCGAAGGGTTTCGGACCGATCGCCTGCTCGACCACCGACGCCCCGCAGGCGCGCCATTCGTCGCGCTGCAAACGGTTTGCTTGCAGAATCGTTTGCACGCCCTTCATTACGTCGGAAGCGTTCAGCGAATCGACGGCGGGACCAAGCGGGAACTGTCGCCAGAATTCTGTCAGGCTTGCATAGTCTGGAGCGTGCAACAGGATCGGTCGCCGTGCCGCGAGGTACGTTGACAGCTTCGTGGGGAACGACAGTTCGGCGAACGTCCGGTTGTCATCGGCGAACGTCTGCGGCAGGTAGAGCAGATCGCATTCCGACAGCCGGGTGCGTGTTTCCTCAACCGGTCGCCAGCCGAAATATTCGATCCGTTGTGCTTTGCGGGAATCGAGCAAATAACGTGCTCCAAGGATCCGCAAAATTACGTCCCGGCCATCGATCTGCCAACCGACGGCATCCAATCCCTCAACGAGCGATCGCAGGCAATCCGGAGCAGTGTTTGATCCCGCAAAGCCGATGTGGTACTCATCCCGCGAAGATGATTCTTGCCCATCCTCCGAATCCGCAATGGGGACAACGCCATGCCGGATAATGGTGCTCTCGACGCCATAGCGACGGTGATACTCACGCTGCATGGTTTCACAGATCACCGCAACGCGCTCGCTGCCGCGAAGGACATCACCAAAGGTCCGCTCCATGCGGCGGCAGGTCCACCGATCGAAATACGCCTGTCGGCAGAGCACATCAACATCATCCCAGACGATGCTGCGAACCGGGATCCGGCAAACCTGCTGCAACTGGCGGACAGTTTCGATCACCGCCGGGGATTCCAACACCGCGACGAGAACTTCCGGTTGCCAATCGCGACAGCATTCCAGAGCGGTCCATTGTGCGTTCGAGATCATCCCCCAACGACGGACCTTCAATGCCGCCGCAGAGATCATTTCTCCGGCGATTCCCGGCAGCGGACGGTAACCGGTTTCAAAGCGCCGGTTGATGACCTTTGTGCGGATCGCCGACCAGAACGGCAGCTGCGGTCCCTGCCTTGGTGCCAGCCAGCAGCAGTTCCAGCGATCACGACCTGATTGCTCGATGATATCTTTAAGAATCACGCCGCCGACGCCCGGTTCGCCCGGAGCGGTTCCCGTTAACAACAGGTAGCGTGACACCTGTGTTGTGGCGGGGGACTCGAATGTGGCTGTTGCCTCAGCGACCGCTGTCACCGCGTGCGGCCTTCCAGATGTCTTCACAAATCCGGTCCAGCGACCATTCCAGCGTCCATTCTGGATAATCAGTCCGGAAGCGGGCCAGATTCGTGATGTAGCAGATGTGGTCGCCCTTGCGCTCCTGCTCGACGTAATCCCACGTCAGTTTTCGCGCGGACAGTTGATCAACACGGTCAATGCATTCGAGCACACTCGCCGAGTTATCGCGACCGCCTCCCAGATTGTAGACCGCACCGGGGCGCGGGCGATGAAACACGGCTTCCATCGCGCGGATCACATCGAGGCTGTGAATCTGATCACGGACCTGCTTGCCCTTGTAGCCAAAGATGCTGTAGGGACGCTGCGCGGCGGCCACGCGGAACAGATAGTTGAGGAACCCATGCTGCATGGCTCCTGAGTGGCGTGAACCGGTCAGGCAACCGCCGCGGAACACACACGTTTTCAGGCCGAAATACCGGCCGTATTCCTGCGCGATGACATCGGCCGCAACCTTGCTCGCGCCAAACAGACTGTGCAGTGACTGATCGATCGTCATGGATTCATCAACGCCTGGCCAATCTTCCGGCCGCGAGTAATCGTACCGCTTCGCATGTTCAATGAGCGGTAGCCGGTTCGGCGCATCGCCGTAGACTTTGTTGGTGCTCATATGAATGAAGACGGCATCACCGGCAAACCGCCGGGTCGCTTCCAGCAGATTCAACGTTCCGACCGCGTTGACATCAAAATCATCAAATGGCCGTTCCGCGGCGAGATCATGCGACGGCTGCGCAGCGGCGTGAATGATCAGATCGGGCCGTAGTTCCTCAATCGTTCGCAGCACCGTCGGTCGGTCACGAATATCCACGGCGTGATGCACGAATCCCGGACACTCTTCTTTCAGCCGGGCGAGATTCCAGGTGGTGTCGCCCGTGGGGCCGAAGAACTCCGCACGCATGTTGTTGTCGATGCCGTGAACATGGGCCTTCAAGCCGTGAAAATAGGTCACGGCTTCGGAGCCGATCAGGCCGCTGGAACCGGTGATCAACACCGTCCGCGGAGGTGTGCCGCTGGAATAAGTCACTGCGTTGCCACTTTTTCGAACAGACAATCACATTGAAGAATGCGGCCGTCGCGCTGGCTGCACCACTGGTCGACATTGCCGCGATAGGCGAAGCCCCATTGAGTCATCAGCGTATAGACGTCATTGAATGAAGCTTCGCCGGAATAGAGCGGCTGCACGCTGACTTCCGCGATGACCGCCTGAGCGCGACGGATCGTGTTTTCACCGCCGCGCAACACTGGCAGCGTGTAGCCCTGCACATCAATTTTGACAACGAGCGGATCAGTCAACACCAGCGATTCCGCCAGTCCATCCAGCCGGCGGAGCTGGATCTCTTCGGCAACTGTTTTCGCGGTGTAGGGTAGTTCTTCCGCATGGAGCGTCCCCATCAGCAGCAACGATGAACTCGGTGAGAACTCATTGCGTTGAATCACCGCAACACCGTCCGTTTCACCCAAAGCATACGGCAGGACTTCATGCGGACTCAATGACGCGGATTGACGTTGCAGCGCTTCGTAGCAGTCCCGCAGCGGCTCGAACGAGATGATCCTCGTCTTTGATAACAGTTCTCGCGTCAGCAGCGCGAAGTGGCCGGTGTTCGCACCGATGTCGAGCACGGTCGCCGGCTGGTACATCTGCAGGACGCGCCATTTCTCCTGCTCACGCTGCTGCCACTTTTGCCGCGCGGTGTCCTGCTGGTTCACCGCCCGGCGGACATCCCAACCGAGCTTCAGCAGGGAACTCCGCGCCCGGTTGCGCAGTTCCTGCCACAGCGATGTCTCCGATGTTGATGACGAATTCACTGTCACGAGTTGTTCTGCGTTTCCATCAGCACCGGGCCGACCTCGTCGGACTTTTCATCGATCGACCGCGACTTCGCCAGGGACGTTGATCGCGAGGCATCCTTCTCCGGTTCGATCATCCGGCTTTCAATAAGTTGCATGGCATCGAATCGAATTGGCCCCCAGGCATCCACCCACTCCCGTGCCAGCGGCCCGGCTTCAACCTTGAAGTGCAACACGTCCGCCAGGGAATCATAGAGATGCCGCAAATGGCTCCGTGTCTCGCCAATCGAAATGGCACAGTGATACCGTCCCGGAGCCAGCGATTCCGTCGGCAAGCGGAGCGTGACCTTCTGTACGACGCCCGGTGCCGGCGCTTCAATCGGCGGAGAAAAGATGTTTCCGACGGGGGTTTCATCATGGCGGTTGATCTGCAAGCCCACGCGGTAGTCCGGCGTCGGCATCCGTCCCCGAATCGTGAGCGTGACGATGGCGCAATCGCCTTCCACCACTGTTCCAGATCCTTCCACATTCAGATCCACGAACTGCAGGTGACCGCTCAGTCCGCCGAACGGTCTCGGCAGATCGGCCACGGATCGTGAACCATCCCGCACGGCGGCATTTTCGCGGGTGTAACGTTCAATCGCCTCGTCGGTCGGACCGTCAAAGAGGAGTTGACCATCGGCGAGCACCAGTGACCGTGACGTGAGGGCTCGCACCGACGGCATGTTGTGGCTGACGAATAACACCGTGCGACCGGATGCGGCGACATCCTGCATGCGGCCGAGACACCGGCGTTGAAACTCGAGATCCCCCACGGCGAGGACTTCATCGATAATCAAAATTTCCGATTCGAGATACGCCGCGACGGCAAACGCCAGCCGAACGGTCTCGGCAGATCGGCCACGGATCGTGAACCATCCCGCACGGCGGCATTTTCGCGGGTGTAACGTTCAA
>DASRYX010000039.1:0-6446 GCA_035686985.1 Planctomycetaceae bacterium
TCGAATCATGGCGGGTGGCCCAGACGCCGTTGAGGCGTCTGGGTTTACAAGAGGACCGTCATGGACAGACGATCGCGAACCGAGTTGGTGATCAACCTCTCGTAAACCCAGACGCTGCACACAGCGTCTGGGCCACCCGTCAAGATTGTGCCACTGCTACGTACTCGAAGCAGTGGCTTTGATCGCTTCTCGAAAGGTCCGAAGACACTGCTCCTGCGAGGACTTCGGAGCAGTGGCACATCGAAGCTGGCGGTATTCAATCGAGCAATGGCGCCCTGCCGCTATCGTCCGGGGAGCGTGAAGCGGAATGTTGAACCGACGCCGAGTTCGCTTTCGACGGTCACTACCCCGTTGTGTGCCTCGACAAAGGTTTTGACGATCGCGAGACCCAGTCCCAGACCGCCCTCTTTATCGGGATCGGTCTCATGTTTATCGAAAACACTCCGGCACCGCTCGGGCGGAATCCCGCCTCCATTGTCGCGGACAAAACACTCGATATCGCCCTCAGAGTTCGTTTCCCGTGCACCAATGACGACCTCGCCACGCGGAGTGTAGACAATCGCATTAGCGATCAGGTTCTGGAAAATCCTCCGAACGAGACTGGCATCGGCGTAGGCAACGAAATCTTCTGGCACCGTGTTAATCAGGCGGGTCGAGCTCGTCCCGGCGACGGGGTGGAGGTCGTGAATGAGCGATTGGACCAATGGCCACAGGTCAAACGTCCGCCGCTCGAGTTTGACGCCGACCTCTGTTTCCAGATTCGTGTTTTCTTCCAGGACTTTTTTCACCAGCCGCTCAAGGTGCTGCACATTCCGGTGCAAAGCCTTGAGCATCTGTGCGGTCTGCGGTGTCTCGGCACCGCTCTCATCGAGGAGTAATTCGAGCACCCGCGCGGAAAGGGAAATGGCGTTCAGCGGCGTTCGCAGATCATGGGCCACGAACGCCAGGTATTCCTCTCTCCGGTGACGAACCTCAAGGGCCTTCTGAGTCGCGAATGACTCCACGGCGGCTCCGATCGCCCCATCCAGGACGCGATTGAGGATGTGGAACGGCTTGCCTTGCATGCTCACGCCGTTCCGGTCCGCCAGGTCGTGAATACAGCCGCGCAGGATATTGTACTCGGCGACAACTTCCTCGATGTCAAAAGCGTCTTTCACCCGCTGCAAGCCGTGAGCCGGCGGGCTGCCATCGAGAAGTGCGTCAGCGATTGTTTCTTCCGAGCCGGTCCGGAGCGCAATCCCCAGCTCCGCCAAAAGGGTCGGGATGTGATCGTTCAGTGTCGGCGTGTCAAGAACGCGAGCGGCAGGGAGTGCTCGGACACTGGCACGCCATTCTGCGAGCAAGGCGTCGCGGTCCTGCTCGATCAGCCGTGCCAGTTCATTGAGAGCACTGATAGTCATCACTCCTCTGAGCGATTTGTGTGACGACCTGTTCGAGGCCGCAAAGGTACCAAAGTTTGGCGATGAAGGACTTCAATATCCCGGTGAGTCGAGCACCACCCGACCTCGTTATGACTGAACTGTGTCGAGAACACTGGGGAAAGTCAAATCGCTGCGGGTCAGAAGTCATGGTGGGTGGGCTGTGCCCACCGTGCTTTGGGCAGGTTCCTTTGCGACAGCTTGGTGGCACAGCCCACCCTACTTTTGTTTCTCCGTGATCCACTTTTCCACCTGCGTTTCCAGCACATCCAGTGGCACGGCGCCGTTGCGGAGGATCACGTCGTGGAAGGTGCGCTGGTCGTAACGCCCGCCGAGTCTTTCTTTCGCGCGGTTGCGGAGTTCTTTGATTTTGAGTTCGCCGATTTTGTACGCGAGGGCCTGGCCGGGCCAGCCGATGTAGCGGTCGACTTCGTTCACGATGTCGAGCTCGGTCTTCGCGGAGTTCTGGCGGAAGTAGTCGATGGCTTGCGCGCGAGTCCAGCGTTTGTGATGCAGACCGGTGTCGACGACGAGGCGGATGGCCCGCCAGATTTCATAGGTGAGCTGGCCGAACTTGCTGTACGGGTCATCATAGACGCCGAGTTCGTCGCCGAGGCTTTCGCTGTAGAGGGCCCAGCCCTCGACGAACGCAGTGAACCCCGTCTGCTTGCGGAACTCGGGGACGTCCTGCAGCTCCGTCGCGATGGCGATCTGCAGGTGATGGCCGGGGACCGCTTCATGCAGTGACAGGGCGGCGATCTCGTACTTCGGCCGCGCTTCCGGTTTGTAGAGATTCACGAAGAACGAACCGGCCCGGGAGCCATCAGCGGCCGGCGGACGGTAATACGCCGCGGTGGTGTCGGGAGCCATGTGCTCGGGGATCGGTTCTACACCGTAGGGAATGCGCGGCAGCGTCTTGAACATCCGCGGAAGTTGCGGATCGACGCGTTTGCAGAACGCCTGATACGCCGTGAGCAGATCCTTGGCGTCGGTGAAGTAGAACTCCGGCGCGTGCCGCAGGTGTTCGAAGAATTCGAGCAGTGAACCCTGGAACTTCACTTTCTCCTTGATGCGCTCCATCTCGCCGCGAATGCGAGCCACCTCCTTGAGACCGATCTCGTGAATCTCGTCCGGTGTGAGCGATGTCGTGGTAAACGACTTTGCACAGTGGGCGTAGAACCTGTCTCCCTGCGGTAACTGCCAGGCGCCGACATTCGTGAAACAGTTCGGGAAGTATTCCTTCTCGAAGAACTCCGCGAACTTCTTGTACGACGGCACGATGTGCTCGCGGATGGCGTCCTGCGCGGCCTTCTGCAGGCGTTCCTGATCCGCCTTGGCAATCGACGCTGGGAAGGCCTTGAACGGTTTGTAGAACAGGCTCTCGGTGGGATCGGCAACGATCTGGCGTTGGATCTGCGCGGGCACGCGCTGCATGACGATCTGCGGCTGCACGATCTTCTGCCGGACGCCTTCGCGCATCAGATCGATCGTCTGATTCATGTAAACGGGAAAGGCGCGGATGCGGGCCAGCCAGTTTTCGTAGTCGGAAACCGCATTGAAGGCGATGACGTCGGCGACGCTACCCTCGTCCTGAATGCCGCCGCGCATATCGAGCGGCATCAGGAAGCCCTGGAACTGTCGGGCAGCGATGTCGATCTCCAACTGATTCCGAAACAGCGCCGCGTTAAGCTGATCTTGTGTGGACAGCTCGTTCGCCGGGATCGTCTGCAGTTGTTGCAGCACGTCTTTCTGATGTTGAAAGCGGCGATCGATCGCCGTGAGGCTGACATCCGGCCAGAGGGTGTCGTAGCGTTTGTCACCCAGATGCGTCGCAAACGTCGGCGCTTCTTTGAGCCCGAGTTCCCACTCGGCGTCAAAGAGCGATTGCAGTTGTTTCGCTGTCGCCGTGGGTTCGGCGCCCTGTGTCAGTGTGGTGACGGTGAGGAACAACAGCAGAAGCAGGCCGCGCAGCATGGAAGTTCCTTCAGATCGGTATCGATTTTGATCTTCGCTGGCGATGAGCCGATCCCTGAAGACGCGATGCTGAAAGGACTTAAATGCTGCTGTTATTGGGTCGGCAAAGCGCAAGCGTTGCCCGGCAGTATGCCATGCGTCCGGCAGTTTTGGCGACTGTCCACAGGACTTGCGTCGAAAACCGTGTCAAACCGGCGTGAAACGCGTTCCCCGCAATTGACCCTTCCACCGATTTGCGGGACAAGCGCATGTCTCTTCGGATCATCCCGTTCGAGGTCGGTTTCCGCGCCGCCGGCGGCTTTTGCCCCGCTGGCGATCGAGGATCGTGTGCATGGTTATTGATTGCCGCCATCTGCTTTGCCTGTCGCTGGTCGTGCTCGGCACAGGGTGTTCGCACCTGTTCGAGTCGCGGGCGATCAACCGGTTCTCCGAGAACCTGCAGAAGGAAGACATCAAAGGGCTGAAAGACGCGTCGACGGAAGAGTTCGCCGAGAAGGCGCTCCGCACGGCATCGGCACTGGAAGACATCAAGATCCTGCGCGTCCCCGACGGCAAGATCACCGTCGTCGACGTCGAAGACATCGATAAAGATCGCCGCCGGGTGACCGTGAAGGTTGGCGAAGCGAAGAAGGAAGTCTTCTACGAACTCGTCCGCGACTATGCGAACCGCTGGGTGGTCGACGACATCTATCTGAAACAGAAGAAGACCGGCGTGGTGGCCTACAAGTCGGTCACCGAGCAGATGAACCTCTTGCTCACGGTCCGCGAGTTTCTCGACTCGTGGGATGGCGGCGAACGGGATCAGATTCTCGCCGCGACGGCTCCCGAGTTGAGCGCGACGCTGGAACGGTTACCGCCGACGTATCTCGCACACCTCACGACGCGCATCGTCGGTAGTCGTGGGGAGAAGTCGACGTTCAAGCCGCAGGCCCAGCTGGAAGAAGAAACCGCCGTGGTGCGGCTGCCACGACAAGGAGGCGAAGCCGTCCTGTCCCTGAAGCTCAAGGGCGAAAAGTGGATGGTGACCGACGTCGCGCTCGACACCAAGGATGAATCGCAACGCATTCCATCGCTGCACAAACTCGCGCTCGCGGTGACGTCGTGCACCGACTTCCTCGCGGCGTACCAGAAGAATGACAAAACCGAACTCGAAATCCTGTGTGACCGCGACTTCTATCAGGGCAGCCTGAAGGTTGCGGATCTGGGCCAGGTGATCCTGCCCGCGCCGACGCTGCCTGACCACGAACTCGAAGTCCAGCTCCGCAGCCAGCGGGCCGACTTCATTCTCCGCGGTGAACATGAAGTCGTGCAGATCGATCTCCGCCGGGAAGATTCGCCGGAACCGATGGCTCCGCCGACGTTCCGCGTGTGCGATGTCACGATCTATGAAATTGAAAGCAAACAAGAAAAACGCCTCTCGGCGCTGTTCACATCGAAGGACATGCTGGAACTGTTCTGCGAAGCGCTCGCCGAACGTGACCTGGATCACCTGCGACACAGCACGACGCAAGATTTTTCCAACCGCGTCTGGCGACGGCTGAACAACGCCACGGTGGTTGGCCTGCCGCTGGAAGTCTTCGATGACGCGAAGCCGGAAGTCATCTCGACGACGTTCCAGGGTTCGCTGACTCGCGTGGAAACCCGACAGAGCGGGCAGCCGGTCACTTACCTGCTGCGGGAAGAGAACGGCCGGTTCTATGTCGACGACATTCAATGGCAGATCACGGGCCGACCAGCGTCGGTGAAGCAGACGCTCGACCTGATGATCCCGATGAAAAACTTCGCGGCGTCCATCGCGCTCGGACGTGATCCCGCGGAACAGAAGACCGTGCTGGAGATGCTGCAGCAGACCTGTTCGTCGGACTTCAACCGCATGGTCTGGCAACAGACACCATTTGTTCCGAACAGCGGTCTCTCCGCGGATACGTTCCTGAACGCCCCGCTGCGATCGATCGTGCAATCGGAAAATGAAACGATTATCCGCGTCGGTGATGAGAGCTATGGTGCAGAGGTTCAACTCCGCAAAGAGAATCAACGGTTCGTCGTGGATGAAATCCGGTTGATCGCCGGTGTCGCGGAATCGGAGCGGATCGACGTGAAACACACGCTGCGGAATCTCCTCGCCCAAGGCCGTGCGGTGAAGCCGGAAGGGCCGGAATCCGAACTGCGGATCGTCGAACGACCGAAAGCCCCGGCGAAGATTCAATCCGCGGTGTATGAGGAAGTCGACGACCCCGAGGTTCCTCCGCTCCGTGAGATCCTGCAGACCAACGATGTGATCGACACCGCCCCGCCGCGCAAGCTGCCATAGTTTCTTCGGCGGGTGGCCGGGGCTGGAGCGTTCTCGCGAAGCCCCGGTGTTGGCAGCGTTGTGTTTTCCGGGGCTTCCCTTCGGTCCAGCCCCGGCCACGCAGTTGCGGCTCAGCGGGAGCTTCGCCCTCCCTCCACGTTTCCGGTACGATGATGCGGACAGATTCCGCACCATGCAGAGGCCGGCGACGTGATTGATGAACTTCGTGAGATTGTCCTGCCGGTTCTGGACGGCGAGGACGTCACCGCGACGGCGATGGAACGGGCCGTGACCGCGATCATGGACGGCCGGTGCGAGCCCGCGGAAATCGCGAGCTTTCTTACGGCGCTGCGATCCCGCCCCGAAACCGTGCCGATGCTGGTTGGCGCGGCCCGGGCGATGCGGTCCAAGGCCGAACCGATTCCGTGTCGCCGCACGGGGTTGCTCGACACTTGCGGCACCGGCGGGGATGCCCTCCACACCTTTAATATCAGCACGGCGACCGCGTTCGTCGCCGCCGCGGCGGGCGTTCCGGTCGCGAAGCACGGTAACCGTTCCGCGTCGAGCAAAAGTGGTTCGGCGGATGTTCTCGAAGCGCTGGGGGTTTCGCTCGCGCTGACCCCCGCCCAGGTGGGTGAGTGCATCGATGAACTCGGCATCGGGTTCTGCTTTGCGCAGCGTCTGCACGGCGCGATGAAGCACGCCGCGCCGATTCGTCAGAAACTCGGTTTCCGCACGATTTTCAACCTGCTGGGGCCCCTCAC
>DASRYX010000040.1:0-4719 GCA_035686985.1 Planctomycetaceae bacterium
CATCGCGCCTCACACGAAAAAGCCAGTCCAGCTTCCCGCGCATCCCGGCGAAGATGTGATCCGCAATACCGATCCGATCATCGCCACGCACAATGGTACGCCGTCGACTCCAAACAACGGCGTTTCACCCGCGGTCCTCCATGGCAAGCCGTCGCTCGACCGCGCAGTGGCGGAGATGGACCATCTCTTCACCGACAGCTGGAAGCGGCTCGAAGTTCAGCCGACCGCTCAAGCCGAAGCGAACGAATGGGTTCGCCGCATCCATCTCGATCTGATCGGCCGGATTCCCACGGTTCCCGAGGTTGAAGCGTTTCTCGCGGACAACTCGTCGAACAAGCGGCAGAAGCTCGTGGATTCGCTGCTCGACAGCGGCGATTACGCCCGCCACTTCGCCGGCGTCTGGAGCAATCTGCTGATTGGCCGGCGGCCTCCGGAACGCGTGAACCGCCCCGCGTTCGAGAAGTTCTTGCGGATGCGCTTTGCGGCGAATCGCCCATGGAACGCGATGGTCGCGGAAATCGTCGCCGCGGATGGCCGCACCGATCAGAACGGAGCCGCAAATTTTCTGGTCGCGCATCTCAACAATCAGGCGGTCCCGGCGACGGCGATCACCGCCCGCGTGTTCCTCGGCATTCAGGTGCAGTGTGCCCAGTGCCATAACCATCCGTTCAACGACATGAAGCAGGTGGCGTTCTGGGAACTCAACAGCCTCTTCAAGCAGACCGACACCGCGGAACGTTTCCTGCGAAACCCGCAGACCGGCCGCAATGAATACGCCTTCACCGAACTGACGAGCAAATCGGAAGGGGGCCCGATCTTCTATGAAACGCAGCACGGGTTGATGAAAGTCGCCTATCCGCGGTTTTCGGGGCACGACATCGACGCCGGGCCGGATACCAATCGTCGCAGTGAACTGGCCCGCATCATGACCGAGGGAGGCGAACAGCGCCAGCTCGCCACCGCGTTCGTGAATCGGCTCTGGGCGCATTTCCTCGGCGCGGGCTTCACCAATCCTGTCGATGACATGCCGTTCAGCGCGACCGACTCCCACAACCCGCCGAGTCATCCGGAAGTGCTGAATCTCCTCGCGAATGAATTCATCGCGAGCGGCTACGATGTGAAGCATCTCATCCGGCTGATCTGCGCCAGTACTCCGTATCAATTGAGCACCCACTCGGTCGCCGGCGCCGCGAGCGATGATCCCGCGCACGGCGAATTGCCGACGTTTGCCCGGGCGTATCTCAAGCCGATGACCGCCGAGCAGTTGTATGACTCGCTCGTGACCGCCACGCGCGCTCATGAAAGCCGCGTCAGCGACTGGGAAGCCGCCGAGGAACAGCGCAAAGCGTGGATGGATCAGTTCATCGTCTCGCTCGACAACGATGAGAACGAGGAAGAGAACACGCTCACCGGCACCTACGCGCAGGCGCTCATGCTGATGAATGGTGACCTGATGGACCGGGCGCTCGATCTGTCGCCGGGCACCTTCCTCGGCGAATTGCTCCGCGACAAGCGCTCGGAGAACGACAAGATCCGCCGGCTGTGCGTTGCAGCGTTGTCGCGGCAACCGACGGCGAAAGAACTCGCGGCGATGCAGAAGGTGGTGCGCGAGTCAGGTAAGGCGCGTCCCGGATCACCGCGCGTTCCCGGGGCCGGCTATCAGGACCTGTTCTGGGCTCTGCTGAACGCCAACGAATTCGCGCTCGTACACTGATCCACGAGGCCGCTTAGCGCGGACGCTCCGTTTCGCTGCCGCCGATTTCGACGGTCACCGTATTGGACGGCGGGCGAACTTCCTGAACTGCGCGTTGCGAGATCTGCTGCGATTGTCCGAGGGCAAAGACCCCGAGCACAAACAGCGCGAGGATCCCCATCCCCACAATCAGATAGGAGAACAGCGTTTCCACGCCGCGACCGTGGGTCAACTCCGCGTCGGCACTGTCGAACTGGTGTTCGGTCATCGCAAATTCCGGAGACAAGCGAGCCAGTCGGTTGGGGAGACGGAGGCTTACGGGGTGGGAGAACAGGGCGTGGGATGCAGGAACTGTTCCCGAAATCGGGATCATCCTGCCGCGATCGTCGAACGTGCTGGTAGACCAGATGTTTGCAGCCCGTTCGCTTCCCTTCCGGACATCGTGTTATGTTCATGATCATGAACGGAGTGTCGTGTTGTCTTAACGCGGACTGTCGTCTCGACGAGTACCCCGAGACGGCGCTGCTTGACGGAAGACGCAATGTCTGTATGCTGGCGGAAGCGGCGAGCGATTCTCGCCGGATGAGGAAAAGCATTATGCGCGGAACTCGTGAGCTGAGCGTGGGTGGATTGCTGGTGATCATGGTCGCGCTGCTGGTCACCGCGGCGGAGGACAAGGACGGCTCGGCACCGGTCATCGCCCGGCTGCAGCGTTTTCAGACACTCATCGGCCCGTGGCGCGGCATCGGCCAGCCCAAGCGCGGGTCCAACGCCGGGGCGTGGAAAGAAACCGTCGACACCGCCTGGGACTTGAAGAGGGATCAGACCGGCATCCGCTGGTCAGCCAAAGACGCGACCCAGTGGAAGTCCGCGTGGCTGAGTTCCCCGGGCGATAACGAGTACATTCTGAAAGCCACTCTCGCGGACGACACCGTTCAGGAGTTCCGCGGCAAACTCGACAAAGATCGCCTCGTGCTGGAAAGCACGCCTGTCGAGGGGCAGGACATCCATCGCGCTACGATCACGTTCCTTAACGAAAATCGCTGGACACTCTTGCTCGAGAAACGCGGCGGACAACAGACGTTCTATCAGCGCATCGCGGAAATCGGTTACCAGCGCGAAGGCACCCGGCTCGCCGTCGCCGGCACCACCGGCCCGGAATGCGTCGTCACTGGCGGCTTGGGAACCATCGCCGTGCAACACGCCGGAAAGACCTACTACGTCTGCTGCACCGGCTGCCGCGATGCCTTCAACGATGACCCCGAAGGCATCCTGAAAGCCTACGCCGAACGCAAAACCGCGAAAAAGCCGTAAGCGTCTTCACTTCAGCTCGTGCAAACTATTTGGCTTCGCAGACCATCCAGAACGCTATCGCGCCGCAACCGTCGCCCGCGGAGTGCTGCGCAGTTTGTTGGCGAGTTCGGCGAGCAGTTCGTACATTAAATTCAGTGACTCCCGCACCTGGTTGGCGGTGATCGTCAATGGCGGGCTGACGCGAAGGACTTTGCCGGCGAGCGCTCCCAGCAAGTGGATTCCTTCACCGTTCCGACCGAGATAGCACGCTTCCACGATCTTCGCCGCGACGTCCGCCGGGCTGTGATCGCCGACCGCCGCACATTCGATCCCGAAGACCACGCCTTCGCCGCGCACGTTCGCAATCAGCCCGGTCTGTTTCAGTCGGTCAAGTCCCGCAAAGAACAGCGGCGTCAACGTTTCAATGTGCGGGATCAGGTTCTGCTCAGCGTACTCGTCGAGCGTCGCAACCACGGCGGCACTGGAGAGCGGGTTCGCGCTCCAGGTGTCGGACGCTTCGCCAAATTTCAGGTGCTGCGTGATCGACCGGTTGCATGCCACCGCCGCGACGGGAACGCCATTGCCGAGACCCTTGCCGAGGATCACCATGTCCGGTTCGACAGCATATTTCTCGAAGGCAAACAGTTTGCCCGTGCGGCCGAAGTTCGCCTGGACTTCATCGAACAGGAACAGGATGTCGTGTTCGCGACAGAAGCGCTGCAGCAGGTGGTGATACTTCGCGGGCGGATGGAAGCTGCCCCCGCCGCCGAGGTACGGTTCGGTGATCAGGCACGTCAGTCGTGAACCGTATTGATTCCACAACGCGGTCAATTCCTGCTCATAGCGTTCGAGCGGGATGGCGTCGCTGTTCACCGAGTGATCGCTGATTTCTTCCATCGGGAAACTGATGAACCGCACGCGCGGATCGCGTTCGATGTCCTTTTCCGATCCCGTGACGGCGTTGGCGAAACCTTTCTTGCCGTGGAAGCCGTAGCGCGTGGCGAGAATCATATCGCGGGTGCGGTCCCGGGCCAGCGAGGTATAGATCGCTTTGTGGACCGCTTCCGATCCGGATGCCGCCCAGACAATCTGGTCGAACCGCTTGCCGTACGGTGTCGCGCGGAGAGCGGTCAGCAGCTTCGACACCGCCTGCGTCTCGATTTCGGTCACGCCGTTGTACGCCGTGAGCGTCATCGCCTCGCTGTACTGATCGGCGGCCGTTTCGGGCGTGCCGAACAGCATGTCCGCGGACCAGTTCAGGTTCTTCGCGAACCGCTGCAGCCAGCGGCGGGGATTGTGCCCGAGGTTCGCAACCAGCACGCCCGAGGTGAAGTCGTACAGCTGGCGGCCTTCCGGCGTGAAGTGAAACACGCCCGCCGATTTCGCGAACACGGCCTGCGTGGGGGTGTAAGTCCGCAGCGCCTGCGGCTCGGACTCAGCGACGACCGCGCGGGCGGCGTTGGAACGGACTTCACCGGCGAACTGAATCGGCTGGGGCATGAACAACCTCGATCAAGGGCAGGACAGCGGGGCGGCGGAGAGCGTCGCATTTATTCTCGCCGATCGGACGAGACCGCTCAAGAGACACTGGAATCGAGTGGAAGTTCGGCTGCACAAATTGACAGAAATGCAGTGCAAAATGATGAACGAAAAGTGCAAAGTGCAAAATGAAAGAGGATGCGACCGGGTTCCTGAGTTTAGCCGCGACGCGCAGCGGAGCGCTCCGCTGCGCG
>DASRYX010000041.1:0-23144 GCA_035686985.1 Planctomycetaceae bacterium
TGGTTGACCTCCGGCGCGAAATGGTCCGAAACGCCGGTCGATCCACTGAAATACACATCCGGCGAACGGGCTGGATACGACTGGTGGTCGCTGCAACCGTTGCCCGCTGATTTACGCCCGCCTTCGGTTGCGGGAGTGAATCATCCAATTGATGCGTTCGTGATGGCGAAGCGCGCCGCGATCGGGCTCGAACCGTCGCCGCCCGCAGACCGGGCCGTCTGGATTCGGCGGTTGACTTACGATCTGCTCGGCCTGCCACCCTCGCCCGAGGATGTCGCCGCGTTCGTTGAAGATCCCGCTCCCGATGCCGCGGAGCGACTGGTCGACCGCCTGCTGGCGTCTCCGTTGTATGGCGAACGTTGGGCACGCCATTGGCTCGACGTCGTCCGCTTCGGCGAGAGCAACGGTTACGAGCGCGACTTACCCCGGCCTGATGCGTGGCATTATCGCGACTGGGTGATTCAGGCCCTGAATCAGGACCTTGGTTATGACGAGTTCGTCCGCTGGCAACTCGCCGCGGACTCGTACTCGAACGATGAATTTGAAGCGTCCCGCGCGCTCGGCTTCCTTGTCGCCGGTCCGCACGACACCGTCGTTCCCGTCGTCGATCGCATGCGGCAGATCATGCGGCAAGACGAACTCGAAGACCTCATCGGCACGGTCGGGCAGACGTTCCTCGGCATGACGATCAACTGTGCACGGTGTCACGATCACAAGTTCGATCCGATTTCCGCCCGCGAGTACTATCAGTTTGTCGCCGCGTTTGCCGGTGTGAATCACGGGGACCGCGAGATCACCACGCCGCAGAAGGCACAGCTGGTTCAGACCGCGAAAGGACGCGTCGAACGGCTGACGCAGGCGTTGCGCGATGTCGAGGAACCGGTGAAGCAGGCACTGCTCCGGGAAAAGCACGGCGACCCCGCGGCGGTGAATGCTCCGGCTCCGCTAGCCGCCTGGGACTTCACGAAAGATCTGCGCGATCACGTCGGGACGTTGCACGGGGCGTGGAAGGGGGATGGTAAACGGACGGAGCAGGGCATCGAAGTCGGCGAAGCGATGTATGTCGTCACCCCGCCGTTGCCGCACGATCTCACCGCGAAGACGCTGGAAGCCCGTGTACGCGTCAGCGATCTTCAGCAACGCGGTGGCGGCGTGATGACGTTGCAGACACCCGATGGCGGTCTCTTCGATTCGATCGTCTTCGGCGAGCAGGAATCGCAGCGCTGGTTGGCCGGAAGCAACGGGTTCACGCGGACGCAATCTTTTCAGGGACCCTCGGAAGCGGTCGACAACGAGTTCACCACCATCACCATCGTGTATGACGCCGATGGCACGATCACCGGTTATCGCAACGGTGTCCCTTACGGCAAGCCGTATCGGCCGGGGGCGGCGGTCACGTTTGCCGTGGGGAACAGCCAGGTCGTCTTCGGCCTCCGTCACGCGCCGGTGGGGGGAAACCGCTCACTGAAAGGAACGATCGCTGCGGCGAAGTTGTACGACCGGGCCCTGACCGCCGAGGAAGTCGTTGCCTCGGCGTCCCTGTCGGGCGTCTTCGTCAGCGACGCGGAAATCGCGGCTCGTCTGAACGATGAGCAACGCCAGCAGCGTCATCAACTGCGCAATGAACTCAACGACGCGAAGAAAGACCTCGCCGAACGTGAGAAGGCCGCAAAGCAGAAAATCTACACGGCGTTGTCGACACAGCCACCCGGACCGTCTTTCGTGCTCAAGCGGGGCAATGTGACCGATCGCGGCCCGGAAGTCACCGCCGCGGGATTATCCGCGATTCGCGCGTTGTCACCGACGTTTGCACAAACCTCGCCTTTGGAACCGCAGCGCCGCAAGTCCCTCGCCGAGTGGATCACCGACCGCCGCAATCCCTTGTTTGCGCGGGTCATGGCCAACCGCTTGTGGCACTATCATTTTGGTGCGGGACTCGTTGAAAACCCCAGCGATCTCGGTTTCAACGGGGGCACGCCGAGTCATCCTGAATTGCTGGAATGGCTCGCCGCCGAACTCGTGCGGAGCGATTATTCCCTCAAGCACATGCACCGCCTGATGGTCACCTCGGCGACGTACCGGCAGAACTCGCAGCACCGCACTGAAGCCGCGAAGGTCGATGCCCATAACCGCTATTTGTGGCGAATGAACCCCCGTCGTCTCGACGCCGAGATGATCCGCGACACGATGCTCGCGGTCACCGGCACGCTGGTTCTCGAAGTCGGCGGCAAGGGCTACAGCGATGTGAATTCGTACTTCTTCAAGGGGACGCAGTTCTACGATCCGATCGACCCGACCGGCCCCCAGGCCTCGCGCCGCACCATCTACCGCGCCTGGGCTCGCGGCGGACGCAACCCGCTTTTGGATACTTTCGATTGCCCTGATCCTTCCACGACGACGCCGAAACGCTCACAGACCACGACACCGTTGCAGGCGTTGTCGCTGATGAACCACTCGTTCATTCTGCGGATGGCTGACCAGTTCGCAGACCGTTTGCAGCACGATTCTAAGAGCGATACTCCGGCGGCCGTTCGTCAGGCGTTTGCGGTGGCCTACAGCCGGATGCCCACAACGGAAGAAATCACTCAATGCACCGTCTTCGTTGAGAAATATGGCTGGCCCTCCTTCTGCCGCGGATTGCTGAATTCGTCGGAGTTCCTGTATGTCGATTGATTTCACCCCGCATTCACGGCGCGACTGGTTCTCGTGGTCCGCACGGGGTCTCGGTGCCACCGCCGCTTTGGCGATGTTGCAGCGTGAAGGCTTTGTCAGTGCGGAGACAACAGAGTCCGACGCCACGCCGCACGCCGGGCATCATCCAGCGAAGGTCCAGCGCGTCATTCAGATTTATCTCTGCGGCGGCCTCAGCCATCTTGATTCCTTCGATTACAAACCTGCCCTCGAAAAGCTGCACGGCAAACCGCTGCCCGGCAGTGAAACCCCCGAAACGTTCTTCGGCAAGATCGGTCTCCTGCGGAAGAACGACTGGGAGTTCCGGCAGCGCGGGCAGTCGGGGTTATGGATCTCGAACCTCTTCCCGCACATCGCGGGTTGTGCGGATGAGTTGACAGTGATCCGCTCGATGGTCGCCGATTCCGCGAATCACACGCCCGCCACCTTCCAGGCCAACACGGGCTTCCGCTTCAACGGTTATCCCGTTCTCGGATCGTGGCTGTCGTATGGCATGGGCTGTGAAGCAGACGACCTCCCGGCGTACGTCGTGCTGCCCGACCCGCGCGGCTTGCCCGCCGGCAGCACCATCAACTGGACCAACGGATTTCTGCCGGCGCGACATCAGGGAGTCGCGTTTCGCACGAAGGGATCGCCGATCGATGATCTCTTTCCCGCGGGAGATTACGACGCCGAGCGCGATCGCGCGACGCGCGAGTTCATTGCCTCGCTCAATGAACGGCATCGGCTCACCCGCCCGGAAAGCGATCTCGAAGCACGACTGCGGAGCTATGAGCTCGCGGCGAAGATGCAGTTGTCGGTGCCCGGCGTGACTGATCTGTCTCACGAAACCGCGGCGACGCTGGAAGCCTACGGCGTCAATCAGGAACCGACCGCTGACTTCGGTAAGCGCTGCCTGCTCGCGCGGCGGCTGCTCGAAAAAGGCGTGCGGCTCGTGCAGCTTTTCTCCGGAGGTTCGTTCGGTTCGCCACGCATCAACTGGGACGGCCACGAAAACGTACACGAGAACCATTCCCAGGAAGCCGCCCGGATTGATCAACCGGTGGCGGCCCTGCTGCGCGACTTGCGGCAGCGCGGCATGCTCGATGACACGCTGGTGCTCTTCACGACCGAGTTCGGCCGCACGCCGTTCACGCAGTCGGAAGCAAACACAGTCGGTGCCGGTCGCGATCACAATATGTACGGCTTTTCGGTGTGGATGGCCGGCGGCGGCCTGAAGCACGGCCTCGCCTACGGCAACACCGACGACATCGGCTGGAAATCGGTCGACAAACCGGTCCCCTGGCACGACCTCCATGCGACCGTGCTGCACCTGCTAGGTATCGACCACACCCGCCTCACCTACTACCACAACGGCATCGCTAGGCGGCTGACCAACGTGCATGGCGAAGTGCTGAGCGAGTTGCTGGCGTAATCGGTCTACTCGGCGAACACCAGCCAGCCGAAACGTTCCGGGGCGTGGAAGCTGCCTTTCAGTGTGGGAGAAAACGCCAGGCCTGCTTTGTGGGCTTTGTCGTGGCGGTAGAGATTGATCTTCCACTT
Organism: Planctomycetaceae bacterium; assembly: GCA_035686985.1. Taxonomy (GTDB): domain Bacteria; phylum Planctomycetota; class Planctomycetia; order Planctomycetales; family Planctomycetaceae; genus DSVQ01. The sequence goes on from DASRYX010000041.1 coordinate 4,234, forward strand.
TGTGTCGGGGTCAGGGGGATTGTCGCTGAGGGAGGCCAGTGGAATCCGCGTTTCGACACGCCAGACTTTTACCGCGTCGTCAATTTTCACCGCCGATTCCGCCTGCGATGACCAGGGGAAATCGCGTTGGGGCAGGTCGAGCTTCAAATCGAGGAATTCTCCGTTCGGCGCCCATTGGAATTCGGCGTACTGGTTCGGGGTGTCGGGCCGGGATCCAATGAATGCCTCAACGACATCGTTGTCCCACAGGCCGATGCGTTCTTCCGCCTGCTTCGGCTGAAAGACGTTGAGCTCCGTGAACGGACATTCGTAGCTCAGATACAAGAATTTCTCCGACCAGAGCGCTTTCACCGGCGTACTCAACTGCGGCTGGGCCACGCTGTTAAAGGAACCGTATTCGAGCCGTACGGGGGCGGCCCGCGACCATTCTGGTTCATCGAGCACTCCATCCGGCGCGAAGTCGCGGTCGATGTGCGTCGCCGTTAATGTCGGTGGTGGGATTGATCGCGCGAAGAGTCGGCGGGCATTGTCGAAGTAGATCTTCCGCAGCACGTCGGGCGGCAGCTTGATGCTGCTGATTGTCCAGTCGCCCTGAATCGGCGTCATGTGCGCCCAGTCACGGTCGTCGGTTTCCAGCCACCGGTAGTGCTTCTGGTAAAACGTGACGGCGTCCTCGTCGGTCGGCCGCTCGGCGTCGCCGCCGGAGCCGAGGGTCAGCTTGCCATACACCATGAAGTCGGTCGCGAAGAGAATCCGGTCCGCGTGCTTCGTGAAGAGTTTTCGCACCTTTGCGGGATCATGCCGGCCGAGCTCCGGCACCCGCGCGGCGAGATCAGCGTAAAAGTTCGGATAAGTGTCGAGCTGTTGCTCCACCCAATCCAGGTCTTCGGAATTATTCGCGAAGTGGACGCCGATGAACGTGGTTTTCGGATGCTTCGCCACCACGCGGCTCAGCGCTTCGAGCAGGTCCATCCGTGACGGATGTTTCGTCGGATCGCCGAACCACCAGCTGCGGTGGTCTTTTAGCTCGGTCCAGCGTTCGTTTTTGTCATCGTACGGCAACCAGAAGGCCCGCGGGTCGGCGACATGAATCGAGACCGGCAGGTTGAGTTCGCCGCAGCGCTTCCACACGGGATCGAGTTTCGGATCGTCGATCTTCAGCAGCATCCCGTGGCGATCTTTAAGGAACAATCCGAGCCGCTTGAATTCTTTGAGCCCCGACGCTCCCATCCGGTGACCGTCTTCAATCTGCTTGACGGCCCGGTCGCTCCAGTCGCTGTCGTTCCAGCCGTTGTAGTCGAGCAGCATGTGCTGCAGGAACCGCCCGGGATATTTTTCGTTCGCGAGATGGCGGGCCTTCTCGAAGTCCGAGAGTTCGCCCTCCTTGTGGGTGACGGTCCCAGCACCCAGCATCACACCCAGACCAACGCCCGCCTGATCCAGAATCCGCACGGCCCGGTCCAACCGCTCGGCAGAGGGTTCAACATGCAGATGCAGATCAATGATCCGCTGCTCCGCGCGCCAGACCTCAGGAGACAATGCATCCTGCAATGGCTTCGAGCGCGGCGAGTCTTGGGCGATCAGATTCGGTGCGGCGAACAATGCCCAGAACAAAACAATGGGTAATCGTGACATGATGGATTTCCGAAAGGGAGCCCGAACGGATCATCATGCTGGCAGGTTTGCCCACGAGTGTCTATCGCACGACATCGCTCGACGCGCGGTGTTCTTAGACTGGCGGATGCTCGTCCATAGCGACCCACATCCGACGAACCCGAACCAGGGAAGGCCGGTTCATTTTCAGTGACTGGACCGTGGCGCGGCCGATGGGTGTTGAGCCGCGGAGTTCTGTGTCATCGGCGTGCCATTCGAAGTGATCCGACCAGACGTCACGCTGGGGGTGAAATAAGGGGACGGTCGCTTGGGTGAGCGGATCAATCGCCGTGGAACGTGTCGATTTGTAGCGGTTACACATCGGGCATGAGAGGCACAGATTCTCGAATGAGGTCTCACCCCCTTGGGAGCGAGGGATGATGTGCTCGATCTCGAAGGCGGTCGCGGTGAGCGCTTCAGCCGTATGACAATAAGCGCAGACATTCTCGAACTGGTGGCGAATGTGGCGCTGCAAATGAACGGGAACATAACCCGTCATGACCCGGTCACCCCGCTCGGCAGCTGAGTCAACGTGTATCGGGCGCGGGTTTTCAGCAGGGTGAGCGAGTCGACGTGCTGCAGCAAACGGTCAAGTTCAGATTCTTCGGCCGGCGTGGCCGTCGATTCACGGCAGCGATCGAGCAACAACGACAACCGGTCCTGTTGCTCGGGGACCAGTTGGCATTCCGCCAGTGCCTCAAGTTCTCCGGTGCTGAGGTTGGACAGCAGATCGACGGGTGGAACCATTATCCATTTCCTTTGAACAATAGACGCATTTTATCCGAGCGGTCGCCTTGGGGAAATGGCTTTGTTCATCCACCCATGCTGGGGGTGGAGATTTCGGAACACACCATAGCCGATGGCCCGCTCGCTGCGGTAATCTGATGCGCATTCCTCGCCGCGGTCGCGGTCACTCTACGGTTCGAATTGAGCGGAAGGGCCTGTCATGATCTGCATTTCGGTCACGCCGGAGTCGCGGCAGCTTGCCAAGGTGGACATCTTCAACGCATCGAACCAGTGCGATCTCGTCGAGTTGTGCCTCGATCGGCTGATCAAAGAACCGGATGTGAAGGAACTGCTCGAAGGGGCAAAGAAGCCGATCCTCGTTTCATGCCGTCGTCGTGAAGAGGGGGGCGAGTTTGATGGCACCGAAGACGAACGTTTGATGCTGCTGCGGCAAGCAATTCTCGCCAACCCGGCGTACATCGAAATGGATCTCGAGACGGCGAGGAAGATCCCGCGGTTCGGCAAAGTGCAGCGCGTGGTGAGCCACACGAGTCTCGATCGTCCACTGGGTTCGGTGGATGACATCTTTGATGAAGCCGTCGCCGCGAAGGCGGACGTCATCAAGTTCACCTGGCCGACGCAGACGCTGGAAGCCGCGTGGCCACTCCTCGCCGCGGTGAGTCAGAAACGGGCGTTGCCGATCGTCGGCCTCGGTCTCGGTCGGTGTGGTTTGACCTTCTCGCTGCTGGGCCGGAAGTATGGTTCGCCATGGATCTACGCCGCGCTTGAGAAAGGGATGGAGGCCTTTCCGGGACAGCCTACGGTGGGGGAGCTCGACGATCTCTATCGCTGGCGGCAGGTGGGGCCGAAAACGCGGTTCATCGGCGTTGCCGGCTTCAACGAAATGGAACTGGCGACGGTGAAGGTCCTCAATGCGGCGTTCGACCAGCTCGACATGAACACGCGGTGTCTGCCGTTCGACTTCAAGTCGATGGACCAGTTGCCGAAGATGCTCGACATCTTGAAGGTCCCGGCGGTCATCGCGACGGCCGGGCATGGGAAGCGGTTGCTGTCGATGGCGACACCGGCCGATGACTCGACGAAGCACGCGGGATATGCCGACCTGCTGCTCAAGCAACCCGACGGCTGGCAGGCCTACAACGTGATGTGGAAGATGGCCCTGAAAGCCCTCGAAAACAAGTTGGGAAAGACATCACCGGACGATCGTCCGCTCGACAAACGCAACGTGATGGTCATCGGCGCGGGCGGGTTGGGACAGACGATGGTCTACGGCGTCAAGAAGCGGCACGGCCTCGTCAGCATCTGTTCGGGAGATGATGCCGAAGCGCAGACCGTAGCCCGCGAGACCGAATGCCGGTATGTGCCGACGGCCAAGCTGTATGAAACGCTGGTCGACGTGGTGATTGTCACGACGCCGAATCTCGATCATGCCACGAGAAAGATGCCAATCAATCCATCGCTGTTGCGGCCGGGCATGGCGTTCCTGGATCTGACCGATCCACCGGGGGAATCGCCGCTGTGTCAGGAAGCCCGCGAGCGCGGTTGCAAGGTGGTTGAGCCGGCGGAAGTCTTCGCGGATTACCTGACGATGCTGTTCAAGTCTCTTACGGGACAGGAGCTTCCTGCCGACGCGTTCGCGGTGGGCCTCGGCGAGGGTTGACGATCGCGCGTTCAGAGTTGAGAGTGAAGCGTGACGAGTTCGTGCTTCGCGATCTCGACAGCGCGAGACGGGAGACGCCCATGTCGGAAGAACCGTGGCGGCGTGACATCATTGATGCCTTGCGACATGGCCACAAGATCGATGCGATCAAGCGGTATCGCGAGGAAACCGGGGTGGGACTCTCCGAAGCCAAAAGTTTCGTCGAAGCGCTCGAAGAGACGCTCACCAGTGGTGAACTGCCGGAAAGCACGGCCGAGTCTTCTGTCGAACTGGAAGACAAGCTCGTCGAACATCTGCACGGCGGCGATTACATCGGCGCGATCAAGCGGCATCGCGAAGCCACCGGAAGCGGGCTGGCGGAATCGCGCGAGTCGATCATTTCACTGGCCCGACGGAAAGGCATCGCCGTACCCAGTCCCGCGCCGATTGCGTTCTGGGTGCTCTTCGCCGCCGTAGTCCTGGGCGGCATCATCGCTGCTGTCTATCTCGTGCGCTAACGGATCTGAAGCCCAGCCTTTCTTAAGGCTGGGTCTCTCCTTGCTTCCGTCGAGATCACGTCCCGAACGGCTGCTGACTCAGCGCCTGTTGGATCAACTGCAGCACCTGACGTTTCACCGCATCCGGCAACCGGGACCATTCGTCATTGACGGTCTGCAGCAACGGATCCGGCCCGCTCGGTTGCGATGGTGTGGGAGTGCCGCCGCCCGGACGCGGCGTTTTCCGTTTTGCGGCCGGCAACGGCGAACCCTTGTGCGGGGCGACAATCGGACCTTCCGGGCCGTGCACCGCGTTCGAATACAGTAACTGAACCGGCACGGCGCCTGAGCCATCGGCGAGCGGGACTTCCATGAACACCTGCGAGAGATGTTGCGCTTCTTGCGCGGGAAGATCGGCGATCTCATGGCCGCGATCAGAGGTCCAGCCGAGATAACGGTCCTGGCCCGACTGCAGTGCATCGTCGACATCCGGGTCGGTCCGCACTTCCTGCAGCTCCTGATACGCCGTCGCCGTGATGCTCTTCCACGGTTCCGGGAAGGCCGGGATTCCGCTCGTTTTGCCATTCGCCGTGCGTTCGGAGTAAGCCATCACCGCAAAGTAGACTGTGGTTTTCGCGTCAATCCGCACCGAGCCGTGATATCCGCCGAGGCCATTTGCGGAGTTGGTTTCCTTGTCGGCGGCAATGGTCCTTGCGAGAGGTGACAGGGCGCTGTTGCCGAGATCCGGGTCATCCAGAATCACACCGGAAGGCAGGAAGAAGTTGATGACGGTCGAACCGAGTGGCAAGCCGTTGAAGCTGCCCTGCTGATGCAGCAGCTTCGCGACCTGGCGGATATTGGCCTGGGTCACACGCTGCGGTTGATACCCCGACATCCAGAACGAGCCGCGAAAATCGGCGGACACCGGCTGACCGTCGAAGTATTGCATGACGACGTGATTGAGATACGGATCGGTCATGCCGGCTTCGAGGGCATAATCGATCCATTGCCGGTCGGTATCGTTCCAGCGATTGGGACCGCCGATAAAGATGTTGAGGTAAGTCAGGTCCTTGATCGTCTTGCCGCCGCGATACTTCAAATCCTGGTTTGCCGTCGCCGTGGCGCTGCTCGTGTAAGAAACCTGATCCAGCCGGGCACGCGGTTGTTGGCCGGATGAATCCGGTGCGTAGGCGGCTTTCTGAGGTGTGATCCGTGGAATGCCCAGCGGCACAGCGCGGCCGTCGATCGTCTGACCGAGTGTCGCTGTGCGGCCAGGACCGGGCAGATACATTGATTGCAGTTTCGTCGGCTCGAGGGAAAGATCAAGCGGCGTTGGTTGTTCCGCCGACGGGCCCGTGGGCTGCTTCGGCGTGTTCGGTTTGCCGGAACTCGGCAGGGTCGGAATGACCGGCGGGCCTGTCACCGGCGAATAAACCGGGGGCCGTCCCATGTAAATCGGCGGGCTGCCGCGAAGGGCGGTCGATCCGTACCCACGTCCGGCGCAGCCCGCCATCAGCAGGCATGCCGTCATCAAAATAGACGAGAAAATGTGCGAAAACCGCATCTCAGGCCCCCCGACGGCGATCGGCGTGTCCTCCTGACAATGCCGCTCGGCCGTGATGCCGTCGTCGGGGCGCGACCCCGCTCACCGGCAGAAACTGCCGATTTCTAGCCGCTGCGGCGTTTTCCGCAAAGAGCAATCTCAGTGAGGCCCGTGAGCAACGGTCCATGCGGAGCCGACGGAAGTCGGTCAGGACGCGAGATACCGGTAGAACAATCTCTTCACGAGTTCCATTCCCAGGCCGTACAGCCCGGTGATGCCGAGGGCAATGACGAGCAGCATCGCTGGCGGCGTGACGAAGCCAAGCTTGTCCGCGAACGGGGAGAAGGGAATCAGCACCGTGACGATCGCCACGGAGATTTCCGCAAACAGGAACAAACGTCCCGGTCGACTGAGGAAGAACGGTCGCTGCGTCCGGATCACCATCAGAATCATCAGCCCGGTCAGCGTCGACTCGATGAACCATCCCGTCTGGAAGAGCTGCTCAAACGACTCGGCACTTTCGGTGGTTCGCAGGGCGGAGAACGCCACCCACATCGCCCCGAAGGTCATGAAATCGAACATCGAGCTGGCGAATCCGAACGACATCATGAATCGCGTGATGAAACCGGTGTCCCAGCGTCGCGGCCGTTGCACCTGTTCAGGGTCGACGCTGTCCGTCGCCAGGGCCATCGCGGGGAAGTCGGCGAGGAGATTCACCAGCAGAATCTGATGGGCCAGCAGCGGGTCAAACGGCAGGAACAGCCCGGCGACCGCCAGACTGAACATATAGCCGAAATTCGCCGCGATCGCGAAGAAGACGTATTTCAAGGTGTTCGAGAATGTCCGGCGACCTTCCCGCACTCCCTGCACGAGGACGCTGAGATCATGCTTCAACAACACGACCTGCGCCGCTTCCCGCGCGACATCCACCGCTGAGGCGACAGAGATCCCCACATCGGCCGCGTGCAGCGCCGAAGCATCATTGATCCCGTCGCCGAGATAACCGACGACTTGCCCGGTCCGTTTCAGCGCGAGAATGATCTGCTCTTTCTGATTCGGTTCAATCTCGGCGAAGATGTCTGCTTCGAGCGCCCGCCGGGTGATGGCGTCATCGCTCATGCTGCGGAGATCCGTCCCGGTGACGATCGTCGGCGACGTGATGCCCACGCGCTGACTGATCGACGCCGCGACCGCCCGGTTATCCCCGGTGATCACCTTCAGGCCGACACCGAGGTCACGCAGATCGGCGATGGTTTGCTTCGCATCGGCTTTCGGAGGATCGGCAAAAACGAGGAAGCCGACGAACGTCATGTCGTGTTCGTCGGCCTTGGTGACATGCGGGGTGTCGATCGTCCGCACGGCCAGACCCAGCACGCGCAGGCCGTGAGCGCTCATCTCTTTGAATCGGCGATCGATGTCGTCATGCAATGCGTTGAGGTCGGTCAACCCACCGGCGGCGGTTTCCGCGTTGGTGCAGCATTCGAGCACATTGGCCAGCGCTCCTTTCGTGACCAACAGTTTCTGGCCGTCCTGCTGGACCCGCACGCTGAGTCGCTTGCGGATGAAGTCGTACGGGATCTCATCGAGCTTGGTGACGCTGGACGTGTCGAACGTCTGCTTGTCACAGATCGAACGGTCGATCGGGTTCTCGAAGCCGGTCTGGAAGAAGGCGTTGTAATACGCCAGTCGTTGGACGCGTTCGCTGGCGGTCCCGTTGACATCGAGCGTGTCGTGAAGTTGGATCAGCCCTTCGGTGAGCGTGCCCGTTTTGTCCGAGCAGAGAATCGTCATGCTGCCGAGGTTTTCGATCGACAACAACTGCTTGATGATCACTTGATGTTTCGACATCGACTTCGCCCCGGCGGCGAGGACAACGCTGGTGATCGCCGGGAGCAGCTGCGGCGTCATTCCGACGGCCAGCGCCAGGGCCAGCGTCAGCTGTTCGACTACCGGCTTATCCTGCAGGCCGACTTTGACCGCGAATGCCAGGACGGTAATCACCACCACGACCTTGATCAGCAGCTGGCCGAACTGACGGATGCCGCGCTCGAAGCCGGTCTCGGGAGCTTTGTGTTCCAGCCGGGCAGAGATCTTGCCGAACTCCGTCTCCGGACCGGTGGCGGCGACGACGGCGGTGGCAAACCCGCTGATCACGTGCGTGCCGAGATGGACCGTATTCGCCCGCTGTGACAACGCCACGTCAGCGGGAAGCACGGCGAGCGATTTCTCGGCCGGGAAGCTTTCCCCGGTCAGCGCGGCCTCATTGACAAACACATCCTTCGCCGTCAGCAGTCGGCAATCCCCGGCGATGAGATCCCCAGCCCGCAGGCTGACGACGTCCCCCGGCACGACACCGTTAAGCGGAACTTCGGTTTCTTTGCCGTCGCGGAGAACCGTTGCTTTGGTTTCGATCATCCCCAAGAGTTTCGCCACGGCATCGGCGGCACTCAGTTCCTGCCAGAAGCCGAGGAAGCCGCTCAGCAGCAGAATGATGAGAATGATGACCCCGTTGGTGGCGTCATCCAGCAAGGTGAACGACAGCACCGCGGAAATAAACAGCAGGATGATGATCGGACTTTTGAACTGATCGATCAGCAGCGCCAGCGCGGAATGTTTGCGTGACTTCAGCTGGGACGTCATCGCCAGCCGCCGTGTCGCTTCTGCCGACGAAAGTCCCTGCGGGGTGGTGCCTAACTGTTCGAGAAGTCGCTCGGAGTCGATAGCCCAGAACGATCCGACTCCTTTTGTGCCCTCTGACATCATGGTCCCTCTGGCAAGTCTTCCGGTCCCCGAGCGTGGGCGGCAATCATGCCAAACTGACCGCACGAGGAGAAGTGGGACGAGCGTTCTTCCGCTGGCGTGCCGCTTGACGGTTATGTTAGCCTCACGGCATGGATTTCAGCGACGAGGACCTGATGCGCCGCACGCAGGCGGGGAACTTTTCCGCCTTTGAGGAACTCGTGCGTCGCTACCGCGGTCCGTTGCTGCGCGTGGCGGCCAGCAAGCTGGGAGACCAGCTCGCCGCCGAAGACCTCGTGCAGGAATCGTTGCTCGCGGCGTTTGCGGCCCGGCAGACGTTCAATCCGCAGTATGCGTTTCGCACGTGGATGTGGACGATTCTGCTGCGGCTCTGTCAGAAGTATCGGCAGCGGGAAAGCCGCCCGATCCGCGCCGGCGGCAGTATCGATCCGCAACGGGCCGATGGTAATGCCGGGACCGATCCCTGCGGGCTGGCACATCTCCTGCAAAGCGAGCGACAGGATTTGTTGCACCAGGCGTTGGCAGAACTGCCGGAAGCTGAGGCCGATGCGTTGCGGTTGCGCTTCTTTGCCGGACTGAAGTTCGAGGAAATTGCCGTGGCAATGGCGTCGAGCGTGAGCGGGGCGAAACAGCGGGTGAAACACGGGCTGGAACGGTTAGCCGACCGGCTGCCGATGTTGTCGGGAGGGGAATCATGAAATGTGATCAGGCGTTTGAGCGGCTGACCGAAGCCCAGTTCACTGATGATGCGGACCTCACACGGCATCTGCGCGAATGCCCACGCTGCCGCGCCATGCAGCAGACGCTGTCGCCCGCGCTGAAATGGATGCGGGAAAGCCGGCACGATGTCACTGAGCAGGATTCACCGTGGCACCAACCCTCTGCGGCGCTGTTGACCGAAGAGTCGGTCGCGGTCGCCGTCGACATCGCGCAGCGGTTGCCCCGTGCCGGCCGAAACGCGGTGATGCGGCAGGCACTCGGGTTCGCGCTGGTCGCAACGTTCGGCATCGCGTTCGGCGTGCTGGTGCTCGGGCAACACAAAGAGGAGTCGCCGAAAGCGGTGCTGAGCGCCTCACCGCTTCCGAAAACGATGTGCCTGTGGACGCAGCGCGATGGCGAGTCGCCGAGGCAATCCGCGGCGAGCGTGGTCGATTCCTGTATCGCCTGCCATGTGCCCGCGATGATTCGGAATTAATGTGTTTGCGAGAGGTATGTGTCTGTCATGGCGACCATCGTCGAGCCACAGTTGATGACATCCGCCGAGTTCGAAGCGCTCCCGGTAGGGGACGGCGTCGAGCGCTGGTTGATCCGCGGTCAGTTGAGGGAAGAAGCCATGACCGTGCGCAACCGCTGGCATAGTCGCTTAATGATTGTGATCGGCGCCATCCTGGAAGCTTGGCGAGAAGCACATCCGGAAGTTGGTGGTGAAGTCGTTGGCGGCGAAGCCGGGTTCCGACTTTCGACCGATCCCACGACCATTCTCGGAGCCGATGTGGCGTACGTGAGCGCCGAGATCGCTGCTCGAAACAGCGGCGAAACGACACTGTTCGACGGGCCCCCGGTGCTGGCCGTCGAGATTGCTTCGCCTAGCGATCGCACGGAATCACTGATCGAGAAAATCGACGAGTATCTGCACCACGGCACGAAGCTGGTATGGCTGGTTGATCCCCACTTCGCAACCATCACCGTTTACAGCGTCGACACTGAGCCTGTGCTGTTCAACCGGCAGCAGACGATTACCGCGGAACCGCATCTGCCCGGCTTTGCGGTGCCGGTTGCGAAGATCTTCGCCTAGCGTAATCGTGCGCGAACTGAGGGCCTGCAAATCGCTTGCGATTCTTAACTGATCGCTTTCGCGACGCAGGCGCGGGTCTTTTCGAAGCCGGTGCGGGCGACTTCGAATGCGTCCTGCTTCCAGTAGCTTTCGTTGAAGAGCTCGAGTGAAAGGGCCCCGCGATAGCCGCCGTCGTGGAGCGTTTTCAAAATCTCGCTCATCGGGGCGACGCCGTCGCCGGGATAGACGCGGTGCTTGTCGGTGATGGTGGCCCGCGGCGGTTCGCCGGGGTAATCGTTGATGTGGAAGTTGTGCATTTTCATGCCGGGGAACATGGCCAGCCCGCCGAACTGCGAGCCCCCCTTGAAGATGTGGTACACATCGAGCAGATAGCACGCAAACGGATGCGCCGCTTCCGTACCGGTGAAAGCCACTTCGCCCAAGCGACACAAAGTCTTGGAGAAGCCCCACAGTTCCAACTGCGGCAGCACGCCCATTTCCTGGCCGACTTCGCACAGCTTCTGATAGCGCTCGGCGAGGGTGAATGGATCGAGGCCGGTCTTGTCGGTGACGCCGACGGGCGGGGCGGCGATGCGTTCACCGCCGATTTGCCGGACGAGGTCCATGCAGCGCTTGGCTTCTTCGAGCCCTTTCTTGCGTTCGTTTTCGTCTTCATGCAGAAACGCTGCGAAACCGATGGCGCTTTCCACCGTCAGGCCATGATCGGCGATGCGTTTTCGCAAATCGGAAAGCTGGCCGCCGTTTTTGACGTACTCATCGAGTTCATTGATCCACGGTTCGATGCCGTCGTACCCGGCTTTCGCCGTGATCTCGATCTCCTGCACGATGCCGAGTTTCTGGCCACGGATGGTGCTGGTGTTCAGGCAGTAACGGAACGGACCACCGTGTCGACTGGGCGCGGATTTGTCGGGCATGGGCGCGGCCTCGGCTGTGGTGGTGCGGGGGAACGCCGTCATAGTCGCAAGCGACGCGCCTGCGGCCAGATGCAACACGTCACGACGCGTCCAGGACATTCCAACGGCTCCCGCACTTCCGAACAGAGATCAATGAAGGCCGCCACTGTACCAGCTTCACCGACACGACGCGACAAAACCGGCAGGCGACGTTAGCCGTGACGCGCCAACGGAGCGCTCCGCGGCTAAACAAACAGACCGCGTCTTTGGGAAGACGCGGTCTGAGTTAGAAGTCGTTGATCGTCAGGAATCAGTTCTTGGCGGGCTGCTGCAAGCGCATCATGCGGGCGGCGGCTTCGCCGGGGCCGTGATCGTAGCAGTCCTTGTTATGCCAGAGGGGCACACCGGCGGCATACCGCGCGGCGAGCATCAGCACTTTCTCTTCCGAGCCGGGCTTGGCCGTCGTCGGCCCACCGGGATCGATCCCCAGGGCTTCGAAGTCGATGTCTTCAAAATTGAATTCGCCGTCTTCGTATTCGTTGCCCTCTTCATCACTCTGGGCACCCTCATACTCAAGCGCGACGTCGTCTTCCAGTTCATCTACGTCGTAATCGAACGACATTCCCCACTCCACATTACGAGACGTTCCATCACCGACTACCATCGACCCGCGAGGACTCATCACATCGCGGCCGGCCCAATTGCGCAAGGCGAACCCATTCACTGTCCGGGATACGTCATCATGCGAGGGACGCTGATGACGGTGCCATTCGTGGCAAATACGGAGGGACCGCAGGCATCATGCCGGAGGGACAGCAGGCAGGGAGATCACCAAGGCGAAGGTATTCTTCTGGCAAACCACTGGATTGTCAACAAAAATTCTTCGCCGCTGCGGGAGAAGAACCGTTTTTCCCCCATACGCGAATCACTCTTCTCCGGAATCGGAAACGATTGCCGGACGCCCGCCGTGAAACGTCGTTTCCCGCTCCAGGAATTGTATTTCAACATTCCAACCGAGGCAGGATCTCACGGCACAAACTGGTGAGATGAGGGGAAATTGAAGGGCCAGATCAAACGATACTGATGCCATGCCGGTCACGCACGGTGCTGATCACTCACGGTCCGTCGTGACGTTCACTCTCATAGCGTTTGAGTTTGCGATCCAGCGTCGAGCGTTCGATCCCAAGGATCTGAGCGGCCTGCGACTTATTCCCGCCGGTCGAGTGCAGTGTGGCCAGAATATGCCGCCGCTCGAGGTCTTCCAGCGACTGCGGCTGGAAATCGTCGCCCGGATTCATCACAGACAACGTGGCGGTGTCTTTCCCTGCAGTGCGGCCAAGTGTCGAGAGCTGAATATCGTGTGCTTCGATCTGCGGACCCAGGGCGAGGATAATCGCCCGTTCAATGGTGTTCTGCAGTTCCCGCACATTGCCCGGCCAATCGTAGTTTCGCAGCAACTCGATGGCATCTGCCGAGAATTCCATTGCCGGTCGCCCAATCTTGCGGGCAAACTTGTCGAGGAAATACTGCGCCAGCAACGGGATGTCCGAGCGTCGCGCCCGGAGTGGTTCCACGTTCAGTTCCACCACTTGCAGACGGAAGTAGAGGTCTTTGCGGAATTGCCCCTCGCCGACGGCTTCTTCAAGCGCGCGGTTCGTGGCGGCGACCACACGGACATCGACCTGAACCGTCGTTCCGCCGCCGACGCGCTCGAACGGATGCCCTTCCAGCACGCGCAGAAATTTCGCCTGAATCGCCAGGCTCATCTCGCCCACTTCATCGAGGAACAGTGTTCCCTGATGCGCCTGTTCAAACTTACCGATCTTGCGATTCACCGCGCCGGTGAACGAGCCTTTCTCATGGCCGAACAGCTCGCTTTCGAGCAGGCTTTCACTCAGGGCGGCGCAATTCATCGTCACGAACGGCCCACTCCGGCGAGCGCTGTTCATATGAATCGCCCGGGCCACCAGTTCCTTGCCGACGCCGCTCTCTCCGCGGATCAGCACCGTCGCGCCGGTCGGGGCAATCCGGCTCAGCCGATCGCGCAGCCGGGTGATCGCCGAGCTTTCGCCCACCAATTCTGTCTCGACGCGCAACTGTTCACGGAGCGTCTGATTTTCGGTCTTGGCTCGTTCAAGTCCCGCGGCGAGTTGCTCACGGCGCTGAATGTTCTCCACGGCAAGGGCGAACTGATCGGCAACGGCGAGCGTAAAGTCGAGGTCATCCGGCTCAAGCGGTTGCGTGATATCCGACGAGTACAGGTGAACCAGTCCGAATAGCTGATCCCCCGACCGCACTGGCGCGCAAATTACGCTTTCCACGCTGATTTCTTCGAAGCTCTCTTTTTTCTTCAGCCGATCGTCGTCTAACACGTCCCGGGCGAGAATCGCGTCGCGCTCGGAGAGCGTGACCTGCGACAGCGAGTCGGAGACGCGTTGATAGGGCATGGGGATGCGGGACTTGTAGGCCACCGTCTGCAGATCTGCGCTGCTCGGCGAATCTTTCGTCGGGTCCGACAGCATCAGCACCGCACCGATGTTCGCGGGTGTGCTGGCCAGAATCCCGTTGAGGACCGTTTCCGCCAGTTCCACGACATCCGTGGACGCAGACATCTCCATCGCCAGCTTGTAGAGCCGCGCCAAATCGCGGCCCATGCGGTCGCGTTGATGAATCTCCGCTGATCGATAACTCGATTGATGTGTGCGATGGACGATCTCCGGCTGCGCACCCGCGATGGTCATCTCCGTCGCGGTGTCTGGCTCGAGCGGATCGCGACCCGGCGGCGTTGGCTGGGCCCGGGAATCGAGCGTGTAGGACAGCACAGTCGAACCCAGCTGGATCAACTGACCGGGGTGCAGCGCACAGTCACCGTCGATCACCTGGCCCTGGACTTTTGTGCCATTGCGGCTGCCAAGATCGCGGATCAGCCAGCGTCCGGCGGATTGGAAGACCTCGCAGTGATTCCGGCTGCAAACTTCGTCGGGGACAGGAATGCGATTGGTCGGAGCGCGGCCGAGCGTCGTGATCTGCCCGGGGATGAGACGGTACTGCCGTCCTTCCAAAGGGCCGTTTTTCACCGTCAAAAAGGCGTCGCCCGCCATAAGACTCGCGTCCCGCAGTCGAGTTTTCTGAAGCAGGGTCCGGTTTCGTTACGTTCACCACCATATCGGTCCACGCATTCGACCGGCAAGTGTGGTCGCGGTGACTGGGCAGTGGGCAGTAGGGCAGCCAGATAACTAACGACTAGCCGCTGACAACAGAGCACCTTTCGTTGACTTGCACCGGCTGCGCACGCGCGCCATGCTGCGAGTTCTCGAATGTTTCGATTCCGATGCGATCGGGTCTCCTGCGAGCGAAGGTGGCAACCGCCATGAAACAACTGGCAATCGGTGTGCGGATCTGTTGTCTCGCGCTGCTGTTGGCGAACACGACCGCGGCGGAAAATTGGCCGCGCTTTCGCGGCGGCGACGGCAGCGGCCTCGCGCCGGAACAGGGCATTCCCACCGCGTGGACGCACAGCGACTACAAATGGATCGTGGATCTCCCGGGGGAAGGGCATGGCGCACCGGTGATCTGGGGGAAGACGCTCTTTGTCACCTCTGCGATCGACGAAGGCCTGGTGCGGACCCTGCATTGCCTCGACGCCAATACCGGGCAATCGCGCTGGTCGCGCTCGGTCGGGTTCAACAGCAACAAGAAACATCAGAAGAACAGCTTCGCGTCCTCCACGCCGGCGACCGACGGCGAGCGAGTCTACGTGGCGTTTTCCGATCAGGAACGCTGTGCCCTCGCCGCGTACGACTACGAGGGAAACCTCCTCTGGCGGAACTGGATGGGACCGTTCAGCAGTCAGCACGGCCTGGGAGCCTCGCCGATCGTCTTTGAAGATCTGGTCATCATGCCGAATGATCAGGACGGCCCGAGTTCGATCGTCGCCTACGATCGCCGGGACGGAAAACTCGTGTGGAGCACGCTCCGGGCCTTTCGCGAAGCGTCGTACGCCACGCCGATCATTCTCGAACAACCGGGCAGTAAGCCGCAGCTGGTCTGCGTGAACGGAGCGACGGGCATCACCGGGCTCGATCCGTGGACCGGCGAGGCCTTGTGGCAGTCGGAATCGCTGGCGCAGCGGACGGTCGCCTGTCCGGTCGCCGGTCAGGGCCGCATCTACGCCACCTGCGGACAAGGCGGCAAGGGCACGATCCTCATCGGTGTCGAGCCCAAAGCCGATGCCGACGGCGTCGCACCGACCACCTTCCGTCGCGAGAAGGCTCTGCCCTATGTTCCGTGCCTCGTTGCCTATGGCGATCATCTCTACATGTGGAACGACAACGGCGTCGTGATGTGTGTCGACCCTGAAACCGACAAGACGATCTGGACCGAACGCATCGGCGGCAACTACAGCGGTTCACCGATCTGTATCGGCGGAAAATTGTACTGCATTGATGAATCGGGCCGGGTCGCCGTGATGGATGCCAGCCCCACGTTCAAGTTCCACGGATTCAGCGAGCTCGGCGACAACAGCCACTCGACACCAGCGGTCGCGAATGGGAAACTGTATCTGCGGTCTTTCCACCGGCTGGCGTGCCTCGCCGCCCCGCAATCGGCTGCAAAGTAGGTTCGCCGAGACGGCACCGAACAGTACAGCGACTTACCCACGCGACCGGCGGGCCATCCGATTGCGTCAGGAACCAGTCGCCCCGTTTTTTCGAGTTTTGTTACCCTTTTATCAAAGACCACGAGGCAGGTATGGCAGCATGGCCCGGCGGAAATTGCCCCCAGTGCGGCGAATGGATGCCGCCCAGCATGGTTCACTGCCGTGAATGCCGGCAGCTGTTGAACCCCGAGTTAACAATGTCGAGCGTTGAGATGCCGACGTTTGAACCGCTGAAGGAACTCGACTGCATGGCCGACGTCGAGCACGCCGGGCTGTTCTGCGAGTGCCCGAAATGTCAGCGGGAACTGAAGATCGCCAAGAAATATGTTGGCGAGCGCGTGCAATGCAAGCACTGCCAGGCGGGTTTATCGCTGGATCCCACCGGGCCGATGGTCCGCAAGGCGGATGTTTATGCCAAATGCCCGCACTGTGATCAGCAGCTGCGGTTTGCGCCGAAGTATCTCGGTCTCAAAGTCGCGTGCCGGTTCTGTCAGGGCAAGCTGCAGATTCTCAATCCGAGCTGATTTCGCGGTGAAGCGCGTGTGGCGAGTCGTCGTGTATCTGTGGGTTGCACCGAGCTCAGCCGTCGGACTGCTCGCCACGACGATCGCGTTGTTGCAGGGTGGTCGCGGACGCTGGGTCGATGGGGTGCTCGAAGTCACGGGGCCCAAACTGCTGCGCTGGTTGTCGCGAGGGGCTCCGATCGACGGCGGCATCGCAGCGATTACGCTCGGCCATGTCGTTGTTGGTCAGAGTGAAACCACGCTCGCCGAGACCCGCCTGCATGAGCGGGTGCATGTCCGGCAATACGAACGCTGGGGCCCGTTCTTCATCCCGGCGTACCTGCTGGCCAGCGCGTGGGTCAAACTCCGCGGCAAAGACCCGTATCTCGACAACCCGTTCGAAGTCGAAGCTTACGCCGAAGCGGGATGATCCCCGCTTGCGGTTTCGCGCCCAGCGCGGATAACGCACAGTGTCCTCATCACGCGGCGCGAAACCGCGAGCGGTCAACGTGGTTTGAAGCGTTCGTGGCATTTGTTGCAGTTCGCCATCCCCGCGACAAATGCCTCATTCGCCGCGGGAAGATCTTTCGCCTTGAGCTTCACGGTGGCGTCTGACAAATGCGTCTGCATCGATTGCGTGAAGGCCTGCCACTCCGGGATTTCCTCGGGCGTCTTGATCCGTGGGTCGGCGTGCATCGGGATCGATAACAAGGCCATCGCCAGCATCTGACGACTTTCCACGACGGGGTCTTTGGGTCGCCGCATGACTCGGCGCAGCGCCGGCAGCCGCTGATTCATCTGGTCCATGGCGGGGCGATATTTCATCAGCTGTGGCCACGGGACATCCACGGCCGCTTTGCCGGTCGACTTGCCATCCAACGCATCCCGAACCGCGGGCTGGGCGGCTTTCGCGGCGTCATAGCTCAACGTTTGATTGAGCACGATGGCCGCATCACGCAAATCAGCGCCGGCCGCTTTCAACTTCGACGGTTGCGGATGCTCGGCGAGCACTTGCCCGACGATCATCAGCAGCGACGTGGAGTGCTTCAGTTTGCTGCCGAATTCTTCGTAGCTGTCGCGACTCGCGAGGCACTCTTCGATGTCTTTCCCGAGTGCCTGCGCCTCCGCTACGAGGTCGTCCGCGGTCGCGAGGTTTTCCAGCGGTAAGGGCGGTGCCGCGTGCGAGACCGTACTCCCCAGCAGCGCAACCATCATCCACACGCACGTTCTCATGTCGCAATCCCCGCCAGTTTAGCCGCGACCCGCCAGGGGAGCGCGTCCTCGTTAAACCCAGCGCTCCGCTGTCGCGTCGCGGCGAAACGATTACTTCGATCCGCGGTTCAAATAGAGCTTCACGTTGTGCGTGGCCCGACCGCCCGCGACGAGGTCGGGACGGCCATCGCCGTTGAAGTCGGCGGCGAAGGCGTCTTCCACGGCACAACCGCCGTCGTCGATCACGTGCTTCTTCCAACCGTTCGGATCTTCTCCGGTGTTTTCGTAGGCGTACAGGCCGGGGCCGACGACCGGACCGGGACCCGGTTCGCGGTGTCCGACAATGATTTCATCGCGGCCGTTGCCGTCAAGGTCCGCACACCAGACCGCATGCCCCTGCTTGAGCGTGGTGTCGATCACATGCCGCGACCAGGGTTCGCTGCTGGCGGTGCTTCCGTGGTAGAAGGCGACCTGATTGCCGTGCATCGGTTCGACCGTGGCGAGGAATCGCTGACCGGATTTGTGATTCCAGAAACCGGCTTTGACCTCGCCGACACCGCGGGCTTCCAGCGTCGGCCCTTCAGCGCCAGTGCCGAGCGGGCGCTTGGTGAAAGTTCCATCACTCTTGCGGCTGACAAGAAACGTCCCTTCGGCCGCGCCGACCAGACTGTGCACCGCCCCGTTGTCGTCCCAGTCCACATGCGTGTGCGCATGCATGCGGTTCAGGCTTTCGTCAAGAATCGTCGCCGGCCAGCGATCCGTCTTGGGATTCGCAGGAATCTCCAATGCTTCAAATCGCACACCGGCACCATCGGTTTTCAGCAATGGTGACAACACGAGCTGCGGTCGGCCCTTGCCGAGGACATCCGCGAAGCTCATGCGGTGCAGGCTTAATTCCTTGCCGATGAAATGGACGGTCCATTTCATCGGCAAGGAATTAAGCCTGCACCGCATGAGCTTCGCGGATGTCCTCGGCAAGGGCCGACCGCAGCTCGTGTTGTCACCATTGCTG
>DASRYX010000042.1:0-14582 GCA_035686985.1 Planctomycetaceae bacterium
AACGACGCCCCTTTCGGTTCCAGCACGAACTGGTCGATGCGGTGGTCGCCCCAACTGCCGACGAGGAGCGTGCCGAGATAGTCCGCGGGGAAGCCGTCCGATTCGTAGCAGAGGATGCCCGACGGAGCCTCGCCGGTCCCCGAGACCATCGGCAGCGTGCCGGGGATTTCGCCGTTCCACGCGGTGAAGGGGTGGGTGCCGCGGCGGCCGTTGCGGAAGCGGTAACCGTAGTCGCCGCCGGGAATGATGTGCAGCAACCGGCATGGCGGACGGCTGTCGGGATCGTTGTCCACCGTGAAAAGGCGGCCGAAGGCGTCGAAGCAACTCGCGTGCGGATTCCAGAATCCGGTCGCCCAGCGTTCCAGCTTTGATCCGTCCGGCCGGCAACGATACATGTTGCCCCCTTCGCCGCCGCCGGAGAGCGTGACACCATCTCTGCCGATGATTTTATAGTCGGCCCCGAGGTTCTCGCCGAAGCCGAAGTACATCCACCCGAGGGCATCAAACGCAATCCCGGCAAGCCCGTTGTGCGGATAGTTCCCCGCGGTTTCGAGATGCACGAGCCGCGTGCGTTCATCGGCGACGAGGTCGGCGTTGGTATCGCGCAGGCGGACGATCTCGCCGCGCGTGGCGACGAAGACGGGGAGGGAAAGTCGAGAGTCCAGAGTCGAGAGACGAGAGCCAGAGGGAGAGGCGGATTTGTCTTTCTTGTCTGGCTCTGGACTCTCGACTCTTGGCTCTTGACTCTCCAGCCACACCGGCTGCACCACCACGCTCATCGCGAACTTGAAGCCGTCCGCGAAGACGATGGTCTTGTCGGCTTTGCCATCGCCGTCGGTGTCCAGCAGCACGAGCAGGCGGTCGGATGGATGCCCCTGGTAACCGTCCGGCGGGAAGTGCGTGTTGCTTTCCAGCACCCACACGCGGCCGAGGTGATCGACATCAATCCCTGTCGGCGTCACCAGCGTCGGATGCTCCGCGAACAGTTCCAGCTTGAGTCGGTCATCCAGCACGCGCGGTAAGGGACCGAGCGACGCATCCTGGGCAAGCGCAGACAACGTCAATGTGAAAGAACAAGCGAAGCCGAGCAAAACGCTGCGAATCATGGAGCACGTCTCCGGGAATGCCAATTGCTGCACGAGTGACAGTCGATTATCGTATCAAGAGATGACAAAAGAGAGGACGATGCCGTGACCTCCATCACCACGCCTGCCGCGGATGTCTTGCTGACTGCGGAGGAGTATCTGCACTGCGCTCCATCTGACTATCCGTCGGAACTCGTCCGTGGAAAGATTGTCACGATGAATCCACCCTTCAGTGCACATGGATACTGGTGTTCGGAGATTGCGGGCACTTTAAGGGATTTCGTTCGGGCAAATCGACTTGGGCGAGTCCTTACGAATGACGGCGGTGTGATCACGACACGCGGCCCTGACACTGTGCGTGGTGCCGATGTGGCTTTTTACAGTTACGAACGAGTTCCACCCGGACCGCCACCTGAGGGATACTGGCCCGCTCCGGATCTGGTGGTTGAGGTGCGATCATCCGATGACCGGTGGATTGCGATTCAACGCAAGGTAACAGAGTACCTTGAATCCAATGTGCGGGTAGTCGTCGTCATTGATCCTGCGCCGCAATGTATGCACGTCTTTACCAGCGATTTCCCCAGCGAAGTGCTGAGCGGCGATCACGTGTTGACGTTTCCACAAATCCTGCCAGGTTTCTCGTTACGGATCACCGACTTTTTCAATCAGTGAACTTGTGACGACAATTGCCTGCGAAACTCCGATGGTGTCACACCCAACGCCCTCTTGAATGCCACAGTCAGATATTCGGGATGATCGAACCCCGTGCGCGGGGCGATTTCGGCGATGGAGAGATCGGTCTCACGCAGCAATTGCTGTACGCGCTGCAGGCGGACGCGGACGATTTCTTCGTGCGGCGTGCGGCCGACGAGTTTGCGGAACTTGGTTTCAAACACGCGTCGCGAGACCGGCAGCGTTCGCAGCAGGTCGCTGACGTCGATTCCTTCGCGGGCGCGTTCGCGGATGATCCGTAATGCCGCGGCGACATCGGCGTCTTCGATCGCCAGCACGTCGGTCGAGTGCCGGGTTTCGATGCCCAATGGCGGCAACAAATGAGCCTTCGCAGGGACCGTGTGACCCGCGAGCATCTGATCGAGTAGTTCGGCGGCGCGGTATCCGGTACGGTTCGTATCGGGCATCACGCTCGACAACGGCGGCGTGCACAGATTGCACAGCAGCGGATCGTTATCGACGCCGAGCACTGCCACCTGCTCCGGCACCGCGAGGTCCAGTTCCCGGCAGGCGTCAAGAACCTGCTGCGCTTTGATATCATAACACGCGAATACACCGACCGGCTTTTCGAGCTGAGTCAGCCAGCGTTTTAATGCCTCCGGTGTCGATTTCTTCGGCGGTTGAAAAACCTGACAACTGGTTCCAACCCGCTCACATTCCGCGACAAACGAATCCTGCCGATAGCGCGACCAGTTGAACGGCTCTTCGCCGACAAATGCCAGTCGTCGAAAGCCGCGCTCGACAAGATGGTCCACCGCCAACCGGGCAATCGCGGCATCATCCGTCTCAACCCACGGGACTGTTGAAAGAGGCCGGGCGGCACTGACATCAACGACGGGCAACCGCTTCCGCGCCACGGCCCGCGCGATCTCCGCGGTTTCAATTCGCGCGATGATGCCGTCGCCTTGCCAGCGGGCGAGCCACTCCGGTGGTGAATCTCCGCGTCGCTGTTCGGGCAACCAGATCGACCACGGATCATGGGCACGGACATACGAGACGATCCCTTCCAGCAACCCGCGGGCATAGCTGTTGGACGTCTCGATCAACAACGCCACCGCCGGCCGTCGCGACTGTGTTGCCAATGCTGCTCCGAATCAGAAGAGAAGGAATCGAGCCGCGAAAAGGCGCAGAAGACGCAAAAAGGAGGAAGGGAAGAAGATGGAACAACGAGAGTTAGTGCGGGCTTTTCTCAGCGTTGTTCCATGCCCTCTGTCTCTGCTCTCCTTTTTGCGGTCCTTTTGCGACTTTTCGCGGCTAATCGCTTTTAAATTGGTCTTCCCTGATCGAAAAAACTCCTGCAGCTTCACAGACATCCGATTTCCACACCTAAGGATAGTCAATCGCATGGTAAAAAATCTCCGATCTCAAACGCAAATCCTCATGGACCCTTTTGGTTCGCGGGGTAGGATGCGACAATCCAGAAACGTTAGTTGGTGATCGTGGTTGTTGGTCGGCAGACGCGATAACTCCCTTCTGCCAACGAACCATGATCACCGAGCACCTCTTCTTCAGGGCGACAACATGACGGGCGGCAAAGCACGGGTGGCGATGGTTGGCTTGGGCTTCGGGGCCGAGTTCATTCCGATCTATCAACGGCACCCGCAAACCGAAGTCGCCGCCATCTGCCAGCGGAATCCGGAACATCTGCAGAAGATCGGCGACCGCTTTGGCATTCCCAAGCGGTACACCAAGTATGAGGACGTGCTCGCTGATCCGCAGGTTGATTTCGTCCACATCAACTCGCCGATTCCCGATCATGCGTGGATGTCACTGCGGGCGCTTGAAGCCGGCAAGCACGTGATGTGTACCGTGCCGATGGCGACCACCATCGAAGAGTGCGAGCAGATCTGCAACGCGGTCGCCAAGACCGGCAAGAAATACATGATGGCGGAAACCGTCGTCTATTCCCGTGAGTTCCTGTTTATCAAGGATCTGTATCTGAAGGGTGAACTCGGCAAGATTCAGCACCTTGCGGCGTCGCATCCGCAGGACATGGATGGTTGGCCGAGCTACTGGGAAAAGATGATCCCGATGCACTACGCCACCCATGTGGTGAGTCCCTGTCTCGGGTTGATGAACAGCCGCGCGGAGTATGTGAGCTGCTTTGGATCGGGGGCCGTGCGGGATGACATCGCGCAGAAATCCGGTAACAAGTACGCCGTGGAAAGCTGCCACATCAAGATCAAGGACAGCGACGTCACCGCACACATCTGGCGGTTCCTGTACGACGTCGCCCGACAGTACCGCGAGAGCTTCGACGTTTACGGCACCAAGAAGAGCTTTGAGTGGACGCTCGTCGAAAATGAGCCGCACGTGATCCACACCGCGAAGAAGCCGGAACACGAGATTCCGTCGAAGATCGAAGTGCCGGACTTCGCCCACCTGCTGCCCGAGCCGATCCGGATGTTTACGAAGACGATTCAGGATGCGGACCACCTGTCGTTCATCCAGGGCGGTGGCCACGGCGGCTCGCACCCCCACCTCGTCAATGAGTTTGTCTCCGCGTTGACGCAGAACCGTGACCCGTGGCCCAACGCCGTGCAATCCGCCAACTGGACGTGTGTGGGCATCTGTGCTCACCAATCGGCCGAACAAGGCGGCGCGATTGTGAAGCTGCCGGAGTTTACGTTGAAGTAACGCTCATCCGACGGATGCCCCGAGGAACCTGCTATGAGATTGCTCTCGCTACTGTTGGTGCTACTGTTGATTTCGACAGTGCACGCTCAGGACGATAAGCCCGCGAACGAAGGGGGTGGTCGGCCGCGCGGGTTTGGCGGGCCGATTGTGCTCACTGCCGATGACGTGCCCGCGTTCGCGGTGCCATCCGCGGGGTTTGATCAGAAGAGGGAGGGCATCGCGCACGGCAAACTCGAAATGATCGAGTACGAGTCGAAGACCGTCGGCACAACACGGAAGATGAATGTCTACACGCCGCCGGGGTATTCAACAGAGAAGAAATACCCGGTGCTGTATCTGCTGCATGGCATCGGGGGCGATGAAACCGAATGGGAGCGTTACGCCCATCCGGAAATCCTGCTCGACAATCTGATCGCCAATAGTAAAGCGGTGCCGATGATCATCGTGATGCCCAACGGCCGGGCGCAGAAAAATGATCGCCCCCAAGGCAACATCTTCGCGGCCGCACCGGCGTTTGCCGTGTTTGAACGTGATCTGCTCGACGATGTCATCCCGGCGATTGAATCCCGGTACAGCACCTTCACCGATCGTGACCACCGCGCGTTGGCGGGTTTGTCGATGGGCGGCGGTCAGTCGCTGAACTTCGGGTTGGCCCATCTCGACAAGTTCGGCTGGGTCGGCGGTTTTTCCTCCGCACCGAATACGAAGAAACCGGAAGAACTGATGCCGGATCCGGAGGCCGTCAAGAAACTCAAACTGCTGTGGCTCTCCTGCGGCAACAAAGACGGCTTGATCAATATCAGCCAGGGCGTGCATGCTTACCTCAAGAAACATGAGGTGCCGCACGTCTGGCATGTCGCCGCTCACGGACATGATCCGCCGGAGTGGAAGCAGGCGCTGTATCATTTCGTGCAGAAGGTTTTTCAGTAGCCAAAAGTTCTCCCCGACGAAACACCCCGCGAATGTCATTCGACGAGACTTCATCATGCGCTTCCTGACTTCGTTCGCCTTGCTGTCGCTGCTGGCTCCGTGGTCCTTAGCGGCGGACGCACCGCCGCTGAAGATTCTCTTCCTTGGTGACAACGGGCATCACCGGCCGCAGGAGCGGTTTGTGCAACTCGAAGCGGCATTGCGGCCGCGCGGGGTCGCACTGAAATACACCGATGACGTAAAGACGGCGCTCACGGCGGAAACGCTCAGTCAGTTCGACGGGCTGATGCTCTATGCGAACATTGATGTGCTGCCCGCGGAATGCGAGAAGCCGCTGCTCGATTATGTCGCGTCCGGCAAAGGGTTCATCCCGCTGCATTGTGCGTCGTACTGTTTCCGGAACTCGAAGCCGTTTGTGGAACTCGTGGGGGCGCAGTTCAAAGCGCACGGTGGCGAGGTGTTCCGCGTCGAAAACGCCGCGCCGGATCATCCAATCATGAAGGGTTATGGCGGCTTTGCGAGCTGGGATGAAACGTACATCCACACGATGCACAACGAAAAGGACCGCACGGTTCTCGAATACCGCGTGCAGGGCGGTCAGGAGCGAGGCCGTGATAAGGAACCGTGGACATGGACCCGCACGCACGGCAAGGGCCGGGTGTTTTACACCGCGTGGGGACACGATCAACGCACGTTCGGCAATCCCGGCTTTGCCAACTTGGTGGAACGCGGCACACGCTGGGCCTGTGGTCAAGACCCGCAGACGGTCCCGCCGTTCGTTGATTCAACACAGTTCGAACCGTCGCCGATGACGGCGATCGCCAAGGATCTGAAACCGTTCGAGTATGTCGACGTCGGTCCGAAGATTCCGAACTATCGCCCCGGTGCCCAATGGGGCTTGCAGGATGCCCCCCGCACCGACATGCAGAAGCCGTTGCCGGCCCTGGAATCGATGAAGCATTATTCGGTGCCGCAGGGATTCCACCTGGAGCTGTTCGCCGCGGAGCCCGATTTCGTCGGCAAGCCGATTGCGATGAACTGGGACGAACGCGGCCGGTTGTGGGTCTGCGAGACCTATGATTATCCGAACGAGTTGCAGCCGCGCGGTGAGGGTCGCGACCGCATTCGCATCTGTGAAGACACCGACGGCGACGGCCGGGCGGACAAGTTCACCGTCTTCGCCGAGCAGATGAGCATCCCGACCGCGATCGTTTTCCATCGCGGCGGCGTGATCGTCCACGACGGATCCGAGACGCTGTACCTCAAGGACACAAACGGCGATGACAAGGCCGATGTCCGTGAAGTCCTTATCAACGGCTGGGCGATCAACGATACTCACGGCGGCGTGAGCAATTTTCAGTATGGCCTCGATAATCACATCTGGGGCATGCAGGGGTACAACAATTCCACTCCGGCGTATGGTGAAGGACTGTCGAAGAAATCGGAATCGTTCCGGCAAGGGTTCTTCCGCTTCAAGATGCAAAGAGACCCAGGGTTAAGAAACTCTGGGCTTCCGGTGGTCGAGAATGTGGAGTTCATCCGCTCGTCGAACAACAACACGTGGGGATTCGGGATGAGCGAAGAGGGGCTCATCTTTGGGTCCACGGCGAACCGCAACCCGAGCATGTTCATGCCGATTCCGAACCGCTATTACGAGCGCGTCCGCGGGTGGTCGTCCGAGCAACTCGGGTCCATCGCCGATACGTATCTGTTCAAAGCGATCACCGACAAGGTCCGCCAGGTCGACCAGTTCGGCGGCTACACGGCGGGGGCTGGCCACGCGCTCTACACCGCCCGCACTTATCCGCCTCAGTTCTGGAACCGGACGGCGTTCGTGTGTGAACCGACGGGCCATCTCGTCGGCACGTTTGCGCTGACCCGTGAAGGAGCCGGTTACACCAGCACGAGCCCGATGAATCTTGTCGCCTCGGATGACGAATGGGCGTCGCCGATCATGGCCGAAGTCGGTCCCGACGGGAACGTGTGGGTCCTCGACTGGTACAACTACATCATCCAGCACAACCCCGTCCCCGCCGGTTTCAAAAACGGCAAGGGGAACGCGTATGAATCGGATCTTCGCGACAAAAAACATGGCCGCATTTACCGTGTTGTCTACGGCAACTCCACAAGCCCGGAGCGCGAGCGACGGGTCTCCTCTCCGTTGTCGATCGAACGCCCCGAAGAACTCGTCACTGCCCTGAAACGTCCCAATCTTTTGTGGCGACGGCACGCGCAGCGGCTGCTTGTCGAGCGCGGCCAGACGGATGTTGTCCCCGCACTTGTGAAACTTGTCGCGGATCAATCGGTCGATCAGATCGGACTCAACGTCGGCGCGATTCATGCCCTGTGGACACTGCACGGTCTGGGAGTCATCCGCGATGACCAGCCGGAAGTCGTCGCCGCTGTCACCGCGGCGCTGAAGCATCCGTCCGCCGGTGTGCGTCGCAACGCCATTCAAGTGCTGCCGGCGACGGAAGCGTCGGTCCAGAGTCTCGTTGCCTCGGGGGTGCTCGGGGACAATGACGCGCAAGTTCGTCTCGCGGCGGTGTTGGCGCTGGCCGATTTGCCTCCGTCCAACGTCTCGGCGGGAACCACAGTAAATCTCTCGTTCGGCTTTGGCGGTGTGATGTCTGACCGGTGGATGGCCGATGCCGTCATCGCCGCCGCGGCTAACAACGGCATCGCCTATTTGCAAACGTTATCGCCCCGGTTTGCGGCCGCCGGACAATCGCTGCTGAAGAATCGGCCGGACAACGATCCGGTGTTCGCAGTGGTTCGCCGCGTGGCCGAGCATCTGGCCCGTGGGAAACCCCAAGCCGAAGAAATGGATCGCATCTTGTTCGCCGCGACGGGCGATCAACGGTTGCTGGCGGCGACATTGGATGGCCTCGGTGCGGGTTGGCCGCGCGATTATCAGGTCGCGATTGCCCCCACCACAGAGAAGGCCATTGTCGAAGCGTTTCAGACCGCTCCGAACGGTGTGAAGGGACAGCTCGCCAAGTTGTCTTCGTCGTGGGGAACAAAGGCACTCGAGAAGTTCGCCAGCGAGATCGCCGCGGCGCTGCTCAAATCCGCGGAAGATAAATCGCTGTCCGATGCCGAACGGGCGGACGCCGTCAAGCAGTTGGTCAGCTTCCAGCCGGCTTCGGATGACGCCGTCACCAGCGTGCTGAGCCTGATCACTCCGAAAACCTCTTCGGAACTGGCGTCGCAGTTTATTACTGCCTTGGGAAACAGCCAGGCTCCGGCACTTGGACCGCAACTCGTCGAGCAAGCTCCGGCGTTCAGCCCGGCGGTTCGCTCGGCGGCGATGCGGCTGCTGGTGAGTCGGCCCGCCACCACCCGTGATTTTCTGCAGGCTGTCGAAGAGGGGAAACTGCAACTCGCCGAGTTGTCGCTCGATCAGAAGCAGGCCCTGTCGAGCCATCCTGACCGGACCATCCGTGAACGCGCGCGGAAGCTGCTCAGTCAATCCGGCGGGTTGCCGAACGCCGATCGCGAGAAGGTCGTCAAGGAACTGCATCACCTCACAGAAGTCAAAGGCGACGTCGCCGCGGGGAAAGAAGTCTTCAAGAAGCAATGTGCGAAGTGTCATATGCACACGGGTGAGGGAACCCGCATCGGCCCGGACCTCACCGGCATGGCCGTGCATCCCAAGCATGAACTGTTGACGCATATCCTCGATCCCAGTCGCAGCGTGGAAGGCAATTTCCGCGTCTACACCGTCGTGCTCGAAGACGGCCGTGTGATGTCGGGGATGCTCGCCGGAGAAAGCAAGACGGCGATCGAAATCGTCGACACCGAAGCGAAGCGGCATGCGATCCCGCGGGAAGACATCGAACAGCTCGTCGGGTCCACGAAGTCGCTGATGCCAGAAGGTTTCGAGAAGCAGATCAAACCTGATGAATTCGCGAACCTGCTCGAATTCCTGACCGCCCGTGGCAAGTTCATGCCGCTGGATCTCGCCAAGGTTGCCAATACCGTCACCACGAAGGGAATGTTCCATGGACCGGGGTTCGACCTCGAGAAACTGGTGTTCACCGACTGGTCGACGAAAACGTTTGAAGGGGTGCCGTTTTATCTGGTGGATCCCCAGGGAGAACGCATTCCGAACGCCGTGATGCTGCATGGCAGCAACGGGAACATTCCGCCGACGATGCCGAAATCGGTCACGCTGCCCGTGCGGATGCCGGCAAAGGCACTGCACTTCCTGGGGGGCATCAGCGGCTGGGGCTTCCCCGCGAGCGAAAAGGGAACGCCCTCGATGACCGTACGGCTGCACTACGTTGATGGGAAAACCGAAGATCACGTGCTCCGGAACGGTGTCGTCTTCGCCGATTACATCCGCGTGGTCGACGTCCCGGATTCAAAGCTCGCCTTCCGGGTCCGGGGTCAGCAGGTGCGGTACTTCGCGGTGGTCCCGGAGCGGGAAGAATCGATCGATACTGTCGATCTGATCAAGGGGAACGACGTCACCTCTCCGGTCACCATGGCGATCACCGTCGAATCGCGCTAACGGCGCCACAACGCGGATGCCAACACACCGTTTAACCGCGACGCGCCAACGGAGCGCGCTGTCAGCTGCCCGCGCTCCCCTGCGGGTCGCGGCGGAACGAGTGGCATTCAGGGCGTCCGCGGCGGTATACTCGTCGTCACATTTCGCATGCTGCGCAATCCATTTTGATGTTCCGCGGCATGAAAACTGACAACGAATTCAGGCCGCTGGGCCTGTGAACTGAGCTTCCATGGACCGGCCTGTCTCAACGGATGCCGTGCTTGATGAACCGGATGTCCGCACCGCGGTTGAACCGCCGCGAGCCTATGTCGCGCGGTTCGGCGTAACGCGGATTGTCGGCGAGTTCGGTCTCAAGTACCCGCAATGGATTCCCCGCAACGCCTCGGTGATCCTCCGTACCGATCGTGGCATGGAATGGGGCACGATCCTCTGTGCCGCCACCGATCGCACGCGGTCGTATCTCGGCCAGCAACAGGAAAGCGGCCGGATCGTTCGCGTCGCCACGCCCGAGGATGAAGTTGAGCGCGACGCCGTGATGCAGCAGGAGCGCGAGCAGTTCCAGACGGGTTTGAATCTCATCCGTGAACGCAATATGCCGATGAGTCTCATCGACAGCGAATACCTCTTCGGTCGCGAGCGCGTCGTCTTCTATTACCTGTCGGAAGACCGGGTCGATTTTCGTGAACTGGTCAAAGCGCTCGCGAAGTCGCTGAACACCCGCATTGAAATGCGGCAGATGGGCATTCGCGACGAGGCAAAACTTCTTGCGGATTATGGCGACTGCGGCCAGCCGGTGTGCTGCAACACTCACCTGCGGGAGATGCCGCCGGTCTCGATGAAGATGGCGAAGCTGCAGAAGGCGACGCTCGACCCGAATAAAATCTCCGGGCGCTGCGGTCGTCTCAAGTGCTGCCTGCGTTATGAATACGACACCTATGAAGAGCATCGCAAAGAGTTGCCGCCGGTGGGGGCCACGGTCATTACCAAGGTGGGAACCGGCCGCGTTGTAGGGCAGGAGCTTCTCGCGAAGAAACTGCTCGTGGCGTACGAAGGCCAGAGGCACGTCCTCACCGATGCCCGCGATATCGTGACGGTCATCAAAGGCAAATCCCACGGCACGTCCGCCTGACATCACAGAATGGATGCCCGCCGATGTTCGCTCGCATCATGCCGCTGCTTGTGCTCTCAACTGCGCTGACATTTGCGTCAACGGTTCTGGCAGAGGAACCGAACCTCGCGGAGCAGTACGGCTTTCTTCCGCTCGAAGTGTTCAAGCTGACGGACCGCACGTCGAACTTGCTGCCGGGTGATTTCAATCACGACGGCCGCACCGATCTCGTCATCATCAACAACGTGCATCACCGGCTCGATCTGTTGATTCAACGGGCAGAGCCGGCATCCGCGACAACACCGGTGGGACGCAAGGACGTCAACCGCATCGACGATGCGTGGCGGTTCGAGTTGCGGAAACTCCCGGTCGACGGCGATGTCGCCGCGGTCGCCGTCGGGGACTTCAATGGTGACGGCCGCACCGACCTGGCCGCATTCGCGACGCCCGATCAATTGACGATTTTCTTCCAGCCGGAGACCGGCGCGTGGCTGAAAAAGCAATCGCTGCGGGTGGCCGATGTCGCTGCGGGATCATGGTGTCTCGCCGCCGGTGACATCAATCATGACCGCCGCGATGATCTCGTGCTGCTGGGAAAGAACGAGATCACCGTCTTGCCTCAGCAGGACAACAGCACGTTTGGCCCGATGACGCGGCTCCTCAACACGTCGGAAAAACTTGGGCTGGCGCAGATTGCGGATTTGAATGGCGATGAGCGGGCCGATCTGTGTTACCTCGCGGGTGAGGGAAACACGCGCGGCCTGGGGATCCGCCTGCAGACGGACGCCGGAGAACTCGGACCCGAGTATCTATTCGATCTTGAGAAGCCGCGGGCGGTCTCGATTCGGAATGTCGACGGCAAGCCGGGGCACGAGATTCTGACGGTCGATTCCCGCACCGGGCGGCTGAAGATTCTCCGCGTTGTCACCAAGACATTTGGACCGGATGAAGTGCGTGACCGTCTCGTCCGTTACGGCTTCGGCCGCTCGGGAGCTGGTCGTGATCGGGATGTCGCGATCGCTGATTTTGATGGCAACGGGCTGACCGATATCGCCGTCAGTGATGCCGACGCCGCGCGGATTCTTCTCTTTCGACAGGAACCTGATCGCGGACTCGACCTCGGCACGCCCTATCCCAGTGTCAGCGGTGCCGATGTCCTGCGGGCTTCCCGGCAGAAGAAGAACGCCGAGTTAATCATTCACAGCGCAACGGAGAAGTCGATCGGCATCGCGCGGTGGAAAGACGGACGCTTGTCGTTCCCGGAAACCTTGCCGATCGACTATGAACCACTGGGGTTGGAACTGGTCGACCTGGGCAAGCCGGATGATCCGGCCCTCGTATTTGTTACCCGCAGCAAAGAAGGCCGTGACACGGCGTACACACTCCGCGGAATGCACCCGCACGAACCGGGCGGCATGTGGGACGATCATCCCAGCTTCGGCGGCGGACAGGGGCTGCCCGTCAGCATCAAAGCCGCCCCGGATCGCATCGTCGCTGCTGATGTTCTCGGCGATGCACGTCCCGAATTGCTGCTCATGCAGGGCAGCAAGCCGCCGGTGGTGCTGCGGCTCGATGAAGCCCAGCGCTATCAGGAAGTGACGATCGGCGGCACGGTCAGTACGGGAACGCTGGCTTCGAAGGCCGCTTTTCCCTGCCGGTTGAATGATCGGCCGGGACTATTGATCGCTCACGACAATTTTGCGAGGCATCTGCAGATTACACCGCAGAACCGCTGGCAGATTGGTGAACAGATCAACGCCAGTGAGTCCTCAGCAAAGATCGTCGGCGCGGCGCTCATCGATCTGAACGGTAGCCCGGAACCGGAAGTCGCGCTCGTCGATACAGGTGTCGGCAAGCTTCGGCTGATGCAGCGGAAGGACGCCGTCTATCAATCCTGGAAGGAAATCGATCTGGGCGACATCAGCTTTCAGCAAAGCCAGGTCGCCGATCTGAACGGTGATCAGCGGCCTGATCTGCTGTTGTTCGCCGCGGATCAACTGGCTGTGCTCTATGCCGGGGGGACCGCACCGGCGTTAGAGGAAGTCGCTTCGTTTGAGTCAACGCTCGAGAAGACCTTTCTCAGCGACGTCGTTGCCGGTGATCTAAACGGCGATGGCGTCACGGATCTGGCGTTGATCGATACCCGCTCGCACTTCGTGGAACTCGTGCAGTTCTCTAAAGAGAAAGCGTTGAAGCACGCCCTGTATTTCAAGGTCTTTGAGGAAAAGTCCTTCCAGAAGGATGATGACTTGCCCTCCAGTGAACCGCGCGAAGCCGCGGTCGCCGATGTGACGGGCGACGCCCTTTCCGATCTGATCCTGCTGATCCATGACCGGTTGCTGGTCTATCCGCAGGATCGCGGCACGCCGTCAGCGAAAACCACTACGTCCCGATAGGGTCGGCAAGTCTGTCCGCCTCTGTGACGGTGCGAAACTTCGCCGGTCTTAACGGCTTCACGGAGACCGGGAAGAATCTCGGCACCGATGTGCAGACCCGGCACGCGAATCGGTCATCGCGCTCCGATTTCCTCGTCGACATCTTTCTGGCGGAAGACAGCGCCGCGGGCCGCACCGGCAGAATCTGCCGATCACAGAATTGGTAGTTCTCCCACAGAACAACTGATCTTGGCGTTTTCGCTTCCGTGAAGTATTGAGTTTACTGCCCGGTCCTCGCGACGTCGTCGTGATTTCCCGTCACCGTGATTCGCTCTCAGGGTTCGCCGCGCGATGGTCTCGTCCTTCTATCAGCGCCATGGCCGGCTGCTTCTGTGGATCGTTGCGTTCTCGTTCCCGTTCTTCTACTGGCAAGCCAACTCGATCAAGTCGAATAACGACATCGAGACCTGGTTGCCGCGCGACACGGGAGTTCGTCAGGAATACGAGCAATTCAAGCGTGACTTCGGCGTTGAAGAAGTCATCGTCATCGGGTTGAAACGTTCGGTGGCCGAGCCGGACTTTGTCGAGGCGGTCGCCGGGAGAATTGATCGCCTGAAGGGCATTCGCACCGTCTGGACGCCCGACCGCATGTCGGCCCAGATGGAATCGTTGGGGGTGACACCGGAAGAAGCCCGTCAACGGATGGATGGCCTGCTGGGCGGACCCGATGGCGAGCTTACGGGTGTGATTGTCCTGCTGGATGACACTGGCGCGAAAAATCGGGCTGACGTTGTCGCCGCGGTTCAGCAGGAACTGACGTACTGCCAGTTGGATGAACGTACCGCGTCGCTGACCGGTCCGCCGGTGATTGTCTCGGCCCTCGACACGATGGGCAGCCAGGCCGCGAACAAGAAGTATTTTGCGATCACCGTCGGCTTGTGCCTGGCGCTGCTGTATTTCTCGTTCGCACATTGGGGCATGGCACTCTCGACACTCGGCGTGACCCTATGGGGCATTTATGTCACACAGACGGTCCTCGCGTGGGCCGGCGGCGAGATGAATTTCATCATGGGGTCCCTCTCCGTGATGACCATGATCTTCACGCTCTCAATCGCGGTGCACTTCGTCAGCTACTTCGTTGAGGCGAAAGCCGAAGGCAAGCCCGATCCGCTCGGGGCCGCTTTGACGGAATCAGCCCG